>JAITED010000030.1 GCA_031282235.1 Propionibacteriaceae bacterium
CCCCACCCGGATTGTGCCAACCACTGCAACACCCCAGCGGTGTCAGAGAACAAAAGTTCATACCCAGGCAGCGCAACCCGCTCCCCAGTCAGCGACTCTGCCAACGCTTCCAGACCTAACGCAACACTCATACGTGACTCAACCCCCAATACTTAAGCATAATTAGCTGAAATATGGCGGCCCCGGGGCGACTCGAACGCCCGACACATGGTTTAGGAAACCACTGCTCTATCCACTGAGCTACGGGGCCAGGAAACTTAGGACAGCTTACCGCGTTTGTTTTCCGGTAGCCGCAACGGAGCCTAGCAGGCAGCGCACCTAAAATCCGTATGAGTGCGTCCAGCGCGTCAGTTTTTGACTAGCAGGATGTCCTCATCGTCGGGGGCTGGGGTTTCGATGGCATCACGGCGGGACACCTCTGCGAAACCACAGTTGTTCAGTACCGCGAGAGCCCGCGGGTTGGTGGAGAGCACATGGGCGTATATCGGCCTAGTGTGATCCAGATTGAGTATCCGCGCCATAGCTTCGGTGGCTAATCCCCGTCCCCACGCGATACGCCGAATCCAATAGAACACTTCGCGCCCGGCAGGGCCATCGAAAGTCATAATGGCACCAACAAAATGCCCGCCCGCCAACATCGAATACAACTTGATGCTGGGGTCGGCGCTCAACTGCGCGATGCGGGCATCGAACTCCGCGCGCGTATCAAAATCAATGGCCACAAACGGAGCCATCTGTCTCGAATCCGGGTCTGAGAGCATACCGAACATCGCATCCATGTCGGTGCCCTGTACAGGACGCAACACCACTGCCATGCTCACATGTTACGGCAAGTAGCGCCTTACTACACTAGTTTGGCTAATTCCGCGAGTTGCTCGTCTGCTCCAGCGAGCGCTTCTACGGTGAGAACGCCGGTATGTACGGCAGCCAACTCCACCACCTGCGCGCCCTCCGTATTCTCGCCAACGATGTTATCGGTGATAGTCCACTCCACGGCGCTCAGCCAATCCGCAGTCTCGGAGAACTGTTCCTCTGTCGCGTCTGCTGCCAACACCAGCAGTCCGCGCCCCACTTCGGGGCACAGAAATACGGGTAACGGTGTATCCACCCCCACCACCGGGGGCCATTGTGTCGATGCCATAGCGCTCTACTTTAGTGAATAATCTTGAACTTTTCGTACACCCAAGCCAGCGGCTTCGGCGCCCACCAGTTCCAGCGCCCCAACACGGTCATGGTGGCCGGCACCAGCAGCATCCGCACCAACGTGGCATCGGTCAATACGGTGATGGCGAGCGCGACACCGATTTCTTTGATGGCTACCATGTCACCGAACGTGAATCCGACGAACACCGCTACGATGATGGCCGCTGCTGAAGTGATGATACGTCCGGAGCGCTGCAAGCCGCGCTCCACCGCTTCATCGTTGCTCAAGCCCGCATCCCAGTACTCTTTGATGCGCGCCAGCAAGAACACTTCGTAGTCCATCGCTAAACCGAACCCGAACGAGATGGAGCAGACGATGATGAACGTCTCCAACCCCAACACTTTCGGCATCCCCAACAGCCCATGCTCAAAGATGAACACCGTGGCCCCCAGCGATGCCAGCAGCGACAGCGAGTTGATAATCAGCGCCTTGATGGGCACGATTAGCGAGCCGGTCATCAAGAACAGCAACACCAGCACCGCTATCAAAATGATGGCTCCCGCTAGTGGCGCATCCTCCCAAATCATCTCCACTAGGTCATGTTGCTGCGCGGCTTGCCCGCCTACCAGAATCGGATAGCCGGGGTCGAAGTCGGTGCCCTCCCGCAAGGCGACCACCAAATCGGTCACTTCATCGCCCACTTGGTCTGCTACGGCCAAATGCGCCGAAAGCACGCTCCGGGTGGGGTCGGATGCTAACGGTTGCGGCGGCATCACAAAATCAACGTTTGGCACGGTTGACAAGTACTGATACAGCGGCAGCGCCTTATCGGCTGTGGTGTCGGCAACCACTACGATGGATTGGGTACGCAGCGCCGGATACTGTTCCTGCACAATGTTGGTCGCCTTAGTCACTGCAGCGTCCGCAGGCAGATAATCGGAAAAAGCGGAACGCGCTTTAATGTCCCGAATTGGCCAAGCCATCGTCGCCAAAATCGCCGCAACCACCGCCATGATAAGCCAGGGGTGCCGATGTACGAAGTGTGCCAACCGCGAGAATACGCCGTGGTCACTGGAGGAATCGCTTAAAACTTTCGTCAACTGTTTCAGCCCTGGGATGCGCGCTGGCAACGCCGGACGTACCAATATGTTGCCGAGCAGTACGATAACCGCTGGCACTAAAGTCACGGCGGTAGCCACCGCTAGCACCGTAACTACTACGGCTCCGAACGCGATGGTCTTGAAGATGGCGGCTTCCATAGCGAACAGCCCCGCCAACGCGCAGGCGATGGTCAACGCCGAGAACGATACGGTACGCCCGGCGGTGGCCACCGTGGTACGCACCGCTTGCGCCACCACCGCTTTCACATCCACCTCAGAGTGTTTAGCGCCCGGAACCACCGTCGGTACGTCATCACTATCCAGAATCCGAGCTAGCTCCTCGCGGTAGCGCGACACCACCAGCAGGCCGTAATCAATGGAGAGCGCCACCCCGATGATGGAGATGACGTTCAAGTTGAACGAATCGACACCGCGATAGAACGTCAACGCCCACACCGCACCCAGCCCGATAGCGATAGAGACCAGCGCCCCCAACAGCGGCAACCCCGCAGCTATCACCCCGCCGAATACGATAATCATCAGCAGCAACGCCACTGGCAAGCCGATACTCTCAGAGCGCACCAAATCTTCGCGCACCAACTCGTTGATGGCATCGCCCACTTTGGTGTTGGAAAGTTCATACGCTTTAGCGTCCGGGAACACTTTCGTAAGCGCCGTCTCTAAACCAGCCACCGTATCGTCCAACGAAGTTTGCGCCGTATGCAGCGCGCTACTGCTGAGGTCTGAGTACTCCGGCTTCAAAGTGAGGGTGAGCGCAAACCCGGTGCCCGCGGAGGAGTAGAACGCCAACGCCTGCTGGTCCTGCGGGTTGTCGAAACTGAACGGGCTAGTCACATGCGCCACCCAGGGGTTAGTCGCCACATCCTGCAGCGCCATCACCACCGCGCCAGCTTTCGCTTGGTCAGTGGCCAACTCCGCAGCTGGCACCCCGTCCACCACTACCATGAGGGACACGCCGCCGTCCGCGGTGGACGTCAACTCCTGCACGGTGTACGACTCGGTGCCGGTCGCCATAGCGTCCGACGATTCCATACGGTCGAACAAGCCGCCTTGCCCGTATCCGTAAAATGCGCCACTGGTGGCAGCCCCTAAAACCACCACCCAGAAGATGATAAAAACCCAGGGATGTTTGGTAAGGCCATTTCCTAGCTTGGTGAACATATCTACTAGCCCCCTAACGAGGTCAATTGCTAAAAGTTTGCCGGTAAAAACGCCTCAGGGTTAAAACGCCGCGTCATACCATTCCTACGGCGTCAGCCGTCACCCATTTAGCATATCTGATGTAGTTCCTTACTTCGCCAGATACGCTAAAACCCCCCGAAACCACTGCCTTTTATTAACGATTAATACCCTTAAAATACGGGTAGACTTTGGGAGCTATCCATGAGCTACGGCAGAATAGAACGTGGCGTTTCCTAGCGCCGCCTTTGCGCGCGGCTCATGCCCAGCGCCCGCCTCCGTAGCTCAGCGGCCAGAGCTCTCGCCTTGTAAGCGAGAGGTCGAGGGTTCGACTCCCTCCGGGGGCTCCCTTTGCGGATACGAATCTGCCGGTGCAGATACGCAGAGTACGTATAAAACACCGATGGGAGCTTTGCACCAGTTTTTCGGGTAGGGTTGCCCTTGTGGCACTCCCGGCAGTATCAATAGACATCAGCAGACAACTCAAGGACGAGTTGGAGAATCGCTATCACCGCGGCGAAATCGACAAAAACCGCTACACCATTGAGAAAAGCAAGCTGCAGGAACGTATAAATAAAGGGCTAGCTATCAAACGCACCCCCTTTGGCATGGGCGTCAAAATCGCCGTCGTAATACTGTTATGCCTAGCCGCAGCGTTTTTTGTGTATATGACGAACTACTATCTAGCGGCCACCGGCGGGTTCAATATGTATATGGGATACGCCCTCGCCGTCGCCCAACTCGGCAGCGCCATCTGGGTGCTATCGCGCCCTTAACTCGTGCTCCCGCTCCCCTAATTCGCGTATTTAGTGCCCCGTAGCCATCGGGACAACACAGAACCCCCCGCCCGATAGTAGACTGGTGAGACCGACAGTTCAACGATGAGGGGAACCACAGTGTCCACACCGAAATATCCGGGTTTACCAGAGGTTATTAACGGGAACGGGGCGGTCGCACATGTGATGAAACATGTCTGCGGCGGCGTCATCGGCTATCCCATTACACCCTCCACAGAGATTGCTGAAACCTTTGAGGCCGCGCGCGCCGAGGGGCAGCTGAACGTTTGGGGGAAGCATCCTTTCTTCGTGGAGACGGAGGGGGAACACTCCGCGCAGGGCGGGGCGCTCGGTGCCGCGATGACCGGCGGCAACTTCATCTCCAACGCTTCATCGTCACAGGGCATCCTGTACGGGTTGGAGGAGCATTACGCCACCGTCGGGAAGCGTATCGGTGGCTTCGTGCTGCAGGTAGCGGCGCGGGTGGTCACCAAGTCGAGCCTCAACGTGATGGCTGGGCATGACGACATCTACTCCCTCATCCCCACCGGCTACACCATCCTGTTCGGCTCCAACCAGCAGGAAGCCGCTGACATGGCGGCCATCGCGTACCGCGTCTCGTCGCTCTCCCTGATTCCGGTGGCCGCCACGATGGACGGTTTCGCCACCTCCCATGTGATGAGCGAAGCCAACCTGCCGGAGCCGGAGTTGCTGAAAGCGTATCTGGGCGACCCGGCGGGGCGTATCCCTTGCCCCACCGTTGCCCAAGAGGTGCTGTTTGGTGCCAAAGGCCGGGTGTGGCAGTTGCAGCGTTTCATCGACCGGCACGCCGCAGAGCTCACCGATGCCGCCGGACTGCGCGCGTATCTTGCAGCGAACGCCGCCGCCATTGAGGACGATGATACGGCTGCCACTAGCACAGATACGCTAAACCTCATCCCAGAGAGCTTGCACGCGCAGTGGATTCGGCAGTGGAAAGGTGCTTGGAAGAAAGGCACCCGCCAACTCTGTCCGGCGCTCGTTGACCCCAACAACCCCGGCATGACCGGCCCGGTGCAGAACCAGCCCGATTTTCAGGCCACCGCCGTTGACCACCGTACCCACTTCGCCGCCGCCGTCCCCAGCATCATCAAGCAGGCGTTCACTGAATACGGCGCGCTGACTGGCCGCGAATACGCCCCCGTCGTCGGCTACGACTGCGAGGATGCCGACTACATCATGGTGGGTCTCGGCTCCATCACTGAAGATGTACGCGCAGTGCTTCCGGTGCTGCGCGCCGCCGGGCTCAAAGTGGGCGTGGCTAGCGTGAAAGTGCTAACCCCATTCCCCGAAGCTGAGTTGATTGCCACCATAAAGAACGCTAAAGCCATCACGGTGCTGGAGCGCTCCGACGACACCGCGCTCACCCGCGCTGTCACTAGCGCTTTGCTGCACGCCCGCGCCAACGCCGATGCTCAGGTGCGCTACGAAGAATATCCCTACCCCGAGGTGGGGGAACTGTCCAGCGTGCCCCGGCTCACCACCGCCATCTTCGGTCTGGGCGGCCATGATGTGCAGCCGCGCCACATCGTAGCCGCGTATCGTCGCATGGCCACCGGCAAACCCACACCGCTCATCTATCTGGGCAGTCAATTTTTCGTGAAAAACCCCACCCCGGCGCTGGAAGCGTTGCAGAACAAGCTGCGCGCCGCGTATCCAGAAACCGAACTGATGGCGCTGGAGACCGAAGCGAACCCGCAGGTGCTACCGCCGGAGGGGATGCGGATTCGGTTCCACTCCGTCGGCGGCTACGGCACTATCGCCACCGGCAAGCTGCTCACCGACATTCTGGCGGGCGCTCTGGGGCTGCACAGCAAGTCAGCCCCGAAGTACGGCTCGGAGAAATCCGGGGCGGCCACCAACTACTACATCACTTTGTCCCCGGAGCCGGTGCTAATCACTAACGCCGAACTGGAGGATGTGGAGATTGTGGTGGCTCCCGACCACATGGTGTTTGCCCACACCAACCCGCTGAAAGGGCTAGTCGAGGGCGGCACTTTGCTGATGCAGTCCGATAGGGCCCCGCTGGAGGTGTGGCGCAGCCTGCCACCTGCGGCGCGTAAAACCATCCGCAACCGAAACATCAAGTTCTACGTGATTGATGCTTTCGCAGTGGCGCGTAAATACGCCCCCCGCCCCGAACTGGAAGCCCGCATGATGGGTATCGCGTTCATCGGAGCCATCGTGGCGAACGTTGACCGAATCTCTAAAGGTTCCTCCAAGGAGCAGGTGGCCGAACTGGTGCGCCACGAAATTGAAAAGAAGTTTGGGCGTAAAGGCGCTGACATCGTAGAGGGCAACATGGCGGTCATCAAAGACGGCATGGAAGCGCAACCCATCGACTACGATGCCCCCGAGTTTGTCGCTATCGACGCGGAACCGCCGGTTGCCAAGCTGGCGGTGCTGTCCGGGCGGATGACCACCGAGTTCACCGCCGAGCGGGGCGCAGGGCTGTTCGACCCCGGCTACTGGGATGAGATGATGGCGCGCCCGTTCCGGGAGGGCACCATCAGCGAAGCCCCGGTGCTGCCCGGTCACGGCATGTTCATGCCTGTAGGCACCGGACAGGCCAAAGACAAGGGCATTTTCCGACGCACCGTGCCTTTTTGGAACCCGGAAATCTGCACCTCCTGCATGGAGTGCACCTTGGCCTGCCCCGACGATGCCATCCCGAACACGGTGCATGAAATCGCTGACGTGCTGCTGCTGGCCGTTGACCACGCGGGCGTGAACGGCGAAGCCTTGACGGCTTTGCGGGATTTGGTGCCCGGTTGGGCTGATTTGATTCGGCAAACGTTCAACGCCAACTCCAAGACTCGCGCTTTCACTACGGCTGCCGCTGAGGCCGCGAAACAGTTGCCGGAAAACGGCGTGTTCGCGCAGTATCAGGATGCCATCTTCGCTGAGATTGCGAAGCTGCCGGTGGCTCGTACCCGCCCCATCTTCGACTCCGTGGAGAAAGGCGAACCGGGTGCCGGGGCGCTGTACTCCGTAGTCATCGACCCGTGGAAGTGCACCGGCTGCCTGCAGTGCGTCGAGGTGTGCCCGCCACACGCGCTCAGCGCTGGCGACCAAAACGATGCCGTACTCTCCGATTTGGCGCTCAAGTTTGAGCGGTTGACCGAACTGCCCAATACGCCGCAGCGTTTCACCGCCGACGCCACCCACCCCGGTGGTGACTTGAAGCGGGTGTTGTTGGATCATACGAACTACTACACGCTAGCGGGCGGGCATGGCGCTTGCCGGGGCTGCGGCGAAGTGACCGCCACCCACTTAGTGTCGGCGCTCACCAACGCTATCGGCACCGAGAACCAGAAGTCCCAGCTGCGCGCGTTGGATAAACTAATCGCCGACCTCAGCGCTAAAGTGGCTACGCTGTCTGGCCAGCCCGAGGTTGCCCCGGAGGTTACGGAACGTATCGGGCGTATTCAGAGCCTAATCGCCACGCTGGAACAGCAACTTTATCTAGCGGAATCCGGCCCCACCGGGCAAGGCCCGGCGACGCACGTCATCGCCAACTCCACCGGCTGCTCGTCGGTGTACGCTTCCACGATGCCGTTCAGCCCGTTCTCAGTGCCGTGGATTAACGGCCTGTTCCAAGATGCACAACCGCTCGCCGTCGGGCTGTATGAGGGCATAGCTTCGCAGTTGAACGGCGTAGTCAAAGCCGTTCGGCTCGCTGAATTGGAGTTGAAAGACGCTTACGACCCGGCTGTGGCTAGCGCACTCGATACGTTGAGTTGGCGCGACTACACCGATGAGGAACGCGCGCTGCTGCCCACCGTATACACCATCTCCGGTGACGGTGCTGCGTATGACATCGGCTTCGGCGCGATGAGCCGCGTATTGGCCGCTGGCACCCCCATCAAGGCGCTAGTGCTGGACACCGGCGCATACTCCAACACCGGCGGTCAGGCTTCCACGGCTTCATACACCGGGCAGGATTCCGATTTGGCGCGCTTCGGGCGGGCACACAGCGGCAAGCGTGAAATACGCAAAGAGCTGGGGCTGTTGGCGAGCTTCCACCCCAACGTATACGCCGCCGCGGTGGCTCCGTCGTTCCACAGCCACTTCTTAAAGTCGGCTGCTGGGCTCATCGGCTATCAGGATGGCGCTGGGCTGTTCGTCGTATACACCCCCTGCGGCACCGAGAACGGTTTTGCGGAGGATCTCAGCAACGCCCGTTCTAAAGCTGCGGTGCGTTCCCGGGTGTGGCCGCTGTTCGTACACGACCCCCGCAACGGCACCACGCTCAACGAACGGTTCAGCCTAGAGGGCAACCCCGATGTGGATGGCCTTTGGACGAATCGCACGTTGGAGTATTTCGACACCGACGGCACACTGAAAACCGTCAAGACACCGTTCACGCCTGCCGAGTTTGCCTACGCCGAAGGGCGTTTCGCTAAGCAGTATAAGCCGCTGGCCGCTCAGGCTACCGGGGTGCCGATTGCGGAGTACATTGAGCTGCCCCCCACGGAACGCGCCGGTAAAACGCCGTATATTCAGGCCACCGACGACACCGGGAAACTCATTCAGGTGGCTTGCTCGGCCAGCATCGTAGCGCTGGTGGAGGACCGCAAGCACTACTGGCAGACGTTGCAGTATCTAGCTGGGCGGCAAGCGGCCAAGCTGGCTGCCAGCCATGAGCGCGAAATCGCTGACCTCAAACAAGCCTACGACGCTGCGGTAGCCGCTCAGGATGAAACTCTGGATCAGCTGGCGGCGGCGATGGCCGAAGTCGCCGCTTCCGGTACGGCTCCCGCTGGGCTGTTGGCCGGGTTGGGGTTCGGTGGCGGTGGTGCGGCAACCAGCACCGCTAGCGCCACTGCCGGGGCTGCCGCGCCTGCGACTAGCACTGCCACGGATGGCAAACCGCCGATTTGGCTCGCCCCAGAGGACGAACCGAAGTGCGCCAACTGCGCCACCTGCTATCAGGAACTGCCGCAGTTGTTCGAGGCCGTCACCGTCACCATAGACGGCGAAACCAAGACCATCGCCCACTTCAAGCCGGAGGGGCTAGTCGGGTTGGAAATCACCCCAGAGTTGGCCGCGCGATTCAAGCGCGTCAAAGACACTTGCGATGCGGAGATTATCAAATGAGCACCACCGTAACCGACGCTTACGTAACCGATGCCCAGCTGGAGGTGTTACGCCGCCAAGCCGGAGCTGACCCGAAAGCGTTCCGGGGCGTATACGTCGGTTCGGCGTTGGGCACTATCGCGCACGAGTTCACACAACCGGAGTTGTCAGCGCAGTTTACGCAACAGCTGTGGGAGTTGTTGCAACGCCGCGACGATTCGTCAACGCTCATCATGCGGTTCATCTGGGATTTGCCGGTGGGCAAGAAACGTATGTTCATCCGGGCGTTGGGGCTGCATTTGAGCGAAAAGTACCCGATGTTCGCTGCGCTCTCTGACGATTGGCCCGCGGGCAACGCGATTCCGCCGTATATCCGCGAACCCGAGGAACGCTCGTCAGACTTCGACCTAGTGAACATGGGTTATTTAGGTTACATGAGTCTGGGGTACAGCTTGCGTGATGTGGAGTTGTTCGTCTGGTTAGAAGCGTTACGCGACAAGCAGTGCGCCGAAATGCCTTGTGAACTGGGCAAACTGTTGGGGACGCACGGGGAACGCCAAGGCGGTTGCCCGGTGCATATCCACATCCCGCTTATGTTCAACCTGCTGGGCACTGGGCGTTTCGCTGAAGCGCTGCAGATGTTGGAGTTGTGCAACCCGCTGCCGAACGTCACCGGGCGGGTTTGCCCGCAGGAACTGCAGTGCCAAGGGGTGTGTATTCACAAACTCTCCATGACCATCGGTCAGGTGGAGTGGTTCCTGCCCGAGTGGGACAAGGCCGCGCACCCCGGCATGGCGGTGGAGCGGCTCAAAGGCACCCCGAATCCGTGGCAGGTGGCCACTAAAGCGCCGGTTGCTGTGGTGGGTTCCGGGCCGTCTGGGCTGATTGCGGCGTATCTGTTGGCTGCCGCTGGGCACCCAGTCACCGTATTTGAGGCTTTTCATACGTTGGGTGGCGTGTTGCGCTACGGCATCCCCGAGTTCCGGCTCCCGAACCAGCTCATCGACGACGTGGTGGCAAAAATTGAAGCGCTCGGCGGGCGGTTTGTCCGCAACTTCGTGGTGGGCAAAACCGCCACGCTGCAACAGTTACGCGATGCCGGATTCCAGCGTATCTTTGTGGGTTCTGGTGCGGGGCTGCCGCAGTTTATGAACGTGCCCGGCGAACATCTGCTCAATGTGATGAGCGCAAACGAGTTTTTGACGCGCGTCAACCTGATGCAGGGGCACCGGGAGGGGTTTGAGACCCCACTGCCGTATGTCAAGGGAAAAAAGGTGATGGTGGTCGGCGGCGGCAACACCGCGATGGATGCGTGCCGTACCGCGAAACGGCTGGGGGGCGATGTCACCATCGTCTATCGGCGCACCCGCTCCGAGATGCCCGCTCGGGTGGAGGAGTTGGAACACGCGCTGGAGGAGGGCGTGGAGTTAGCTACGCTGCGCGCCCCCATCGAGTTTTTGGGCGACGACGCGGGCTCCGGTTTCGTAAAAGGCGCTAACGTTGCGGTGATGGAGTTGGGCGAGCCGGATGCTTCCGGGCGGCGCTCCCCCAAAGCGACCGGCGAAACCGTGTTCATGGAAGCCGATTTGGTGATTATGGCGCTCGGCAACGCTTCCAACCCGATTATTAAAGACTCTGAACCGCGGCTAGCTGTCAGTGCGCGCGGCACCATCAACTTGGCGGGCGCTGGCACGCAGGAGACCTCACTACCGGGTGTCTTCACCGGCGGCGACGCGGCGCGCGGTGGTTCTACCGCGATTCGGGCGGCCAGCGATGGGCAGGCGGCAGCCAACGAGATTTTGGCCGGTATCGGCACTGACCTCTCGGCAACCGAAGTGACAGCGGCAGTAGCCAGTGCGCTCAGCTACACCGATGCGGCAGCTTCCCGTTTCACTATCGTGGCAAAGCGCAACCTGTCACCGGGCATCGACGAGTTCACCGTAAACGCCCCCATCATCGCGCGTTCCGCGCAAGCCGGGCAGTTTGTACGGGTGCTAGCCACCCCGAACGGTGAACTGATTCCTTTGACGCTAGCCGATTGGGATGCCGAGGCGGGCACTATCACGCTGACCGTGCAAGCTATGGGCGTATCTTCCATCCTGATGAACCAGATGGCCGTCGGGGATGCCTTTGAGGGTATCGCAGGGCCGCTTGGGCGTCCCTCCGAGTTGCCAACATACGGCCCAGATAAGACGGTGGTGTTCACCGCTGGTGGCCTAGGGTTGCCGCCGGTGTACCCTATCGCCCGTGAGCATCTGCGTTTAGGTAACCACGTCACCCTCATCATGGGTTTCCGCTCCAAAGAGCTGATGTTCTGGGTGGACGAGGGGGAGCGCGTGGCGGCGCTAAAGGCTGAGTTTGGTGACCTGTTGGACTGCGTATACACCACTAACGATGGCTCGTATGGCATCGAAGGTTTCGTCACCGTGCCGCTGAAAGAGATGCTGGACGGCAACACTGAGCGCCCCATCGCCGAAGTGGTCACTATCGGCCCGCCGATGATGATGCGCTCCGTATCTGACCTCACCAAGCCTTGCGGCGTACACTGCGTTGCCAGCCTCAACTCCATCATGGTGGATGCCACCGGCATGTGTGGTGCCTGCATGGTTCCGGTGATGGAGGGCGACAAGCTGGTGCGTAAACACGCCTGCATCGACGGCCCCGAACTGAACTCCCACACCATAGATTGGGATAAGTTCCTCCCCCGCTTCAACATCTTCAAAGCCCAAGAAGCCGAAGCCCGCCAGCGCCACGGTTTATAAAATTCGCCCCCTTCTCGAAGGGGGTGCCGCCGCAGGCAACCTTCACAGCCCCCTTCTCGAAGGGGGTGCCGCCGCAGGCGGCGGGGGTTACTGGTGAGCAACGCAAGAAGATAACCCCCGTCAGGCTACGCCTGCCACCCCCTTCGGAGAAGGGGGCTAGTGTCGATTTAAGCTCCTTGTGTGAAAGGGGCGTATACAGGAAGAACCCCTCCCCGCTTGCGCGGGGAGGGGTTCCTTTTGCCTGTGTTGGCGTCGAGACTATACACGACCCCAAGGCGGAAGGATGAACAACAGCCAAGCCACAATCGGGGAACCGATGATGGTAACCCAAGAGGTCAAGAACAGGCCCTTGTACACATAATCCGACTGGTGAGCAGCGTTGGCAACACCCAGCGCGCCGTTCGTTGAGTACGGCGAGCAGTCCACGATAGCGGCGCACACGGCGAGGCCGGTGAGCAACATGGTGGCGGACAGCACTGGCTGCTCGGTCACGACCCCATCCTTATCCATAATGCCAACGATGAACGGCAGCGAAATTGGAATCAGAATCGGGAACAGACCAGTAGTTGAGGCGTAAGCCGAAACCACAGCGGCGATGAAGAAGATGATTACGCAGGTGAACAGCGGGCTGCCAGCCCCAGCGGCCAACGTACCGAGCCACTTCACCACACCGTGCTTCTCCAACATGGAGATGTAGGTCACGATGCCGCAGACCAACAGCAGGGTTGGCCATGCAATCTGCATGACAGCGCCCTTAGCGGCCTTCGGGAAGATCAAGGTCAACACTGCGCCGATGAGCAGCGACGTCCAAGAGATGTCGATGAAGTCGGACAGCTTGGTAGCAGTCACCTTCTCGACGCCCTCGACCACGGTGGTGATGTCAATCTTTACCACAGCAGCGATGATGGTGACTGTAGCCATGAGCAACAGACCACCCAACGTAGCAGCGCGTTCGCCGGTCAACTGAATGTTCGTATCCAGCTTGGAGCCGCCGGAGAAGTCGCCAAACTCCTCGTCGACGAGGCTGTCAGCTGAACCTTCAAGGTCAACGGACTCGTCCTTGCCAGCAGCCTCAACCTCGGCAACCGTTGGGCCAGGGCCCTTGTAGAGCACCCAGATGGCGACGATGGTCAGCACGTAGATCACGAAACCTGCGCCCCACATCAACATGTGGTTGAACTTGCCTTCCAGAGTGGGCTGACCGTTGACAACACCGGTGATGATGATGCCGTAGATACCCATCGGGGAGAGCGAGCCAGCCGAGCAACCCTGGATGACGGCCTGAGCCATCGGGATGGGGTTGATGTTGTTGATGCGGTTGAACGCCAGCGCAACTGGCATCAAGATCGCACAAGCGGCCGGGGTAGCGCAGCCAACCGCGGTCAAAACCGCAGCCAGCAGGAACATGACGAACGGGAAGAGGTTAGCTTTGCCGCCAACCATCTTTAGACCCATAGCCACGATCCAGTCAACGGTGCCGTTGTTGTTCGCAAGTGCGAACACGTAGGTGACACCGATGAGGGTAAACATCAGGCCGGTGTTCCAACCAGCCTGCAGTGTAGAAATCTTATCGCCATACATGATCGGGCCAACGAGCGCCAGTGTTGACAACACCAAGATGCCCATGTGGAGATCAGTAATGGAACCGATAAGAAATGCAATACAGAGAATCGCAATTGCGATAATCGCCTGCGTGACGGACGAGTTGACTAGCAAATCGGCCGCGCCCTCAAGAAAAATCACGAGGAACTCCTTTGTCCAATATTCAGCCCGACATGCGGTTGCATCCCGGGCACATGCCTTGCAGCAAAAAGTCGTTTAGACCTTCTGAGCCTAATCCATTCCGTACTGGGGAAGCAATAGTTTCAGATGGTCTTGGCCAGTTTTGGCCTGCCCGCAGGCAAACCAAGACTCGCCATATCCAAATCTAGCCCACATCTGCGGAAACGCAACCATCCGTCTCTTAATTTCTGAGGAAACATTTAAGAAACGGGTGGTTGCTACGCCGCTGTTACCGTACCCTCGCCGTGGATTCTGCTCCTTAAGCGCAGAATGAACGGGGTAGGGAGGGTGGCTGTTTACGCCGCCGTTACTGTAACTTCGACGTGAGCCGTTACCGCATCCGTCAATTTGACGCCTACGGTGTGCTTACCTACCGCCTTGATTGGTTTAATCACCGCGATAGCGCGCTTGTCTACCACCGGGCCACCGGCCTTTTTGATAGCTTGCGCCAACGTTGCAGTGGTGACGGAACCGAACAGTGCGCCAGAGGCGGCGGCGCGAGCCGACACCTGCACTTTGAGGTTTTCAATCTGCTCCCGCAGAGTGGTGGCGTGGGCGTTGTCGCGGACACCCCGCGCATCCCGCGCCCGTTTTATGCCCTCAATCTGCTTTTCGGCACCGCGGGTGTAGTTGATGGCTTTGCCTTGCGGCACTAGGAAGTTACGTCCGTAACCATCCTTGACCTCAACAACGTCCCCGGCGAGACCGAGTTTGGAGATATTAGTGGTAAGAATCAGTTTCATGTCGCGTACCTTGCCTTACTCTCAACGCACCGTGGAAGCATACGGCAACAAGGCCAGCTCCCGTGCGTTCTTGACAGCGAGCGCAATCTTGCGTTGATCTTGCACGCTGAGCCCGGTGACCCGACGGGCGCGAATCTTGCCGCGCTCCGAGATGAACCTGCGCAGCAGCGCAATGTCCTTATAATCGACCGCGCCGATACGGACGGCCTTTACTGGGAGATATTTAAGTTTCCTGTTCGCGGGCTTTCGCTGCGGACCGGCCATTATGGTGCTCCTTTATTTTGGTTGAGCCCGACTTTTAAGTCGGAATGGTGGTTTATTTCTATGTTTAATTGGCATCTCGACGCGGTTACGTCAAGGTGCTTGCGGCTCAGAACGGGGGTTCGTCGCTTTGAGCGTTGGCCCACGGGTCGGCTACCGGAGCCGCCTGTGCAGCGCCGCTACCCCAGTTGGAACCGCCGCCGTTGCCGCCGCTCCAACCGGAACCTCCGCCTTGGCCGCCGCCGGACTGCCTAGTCACCTTGGCGGTGGCGTAACGCAGTGCGGGGCCGATTTCGTCAACCTCAATCTCGAAAGCTGTACGGCGTTCGCCGTCACGACCCTCGTAGTTGCGGGAACGAAGCCGACCAGTGACAATGACGCGCATCCCCTTGGTGAGGGTTTCTGCGACGTTCTCGGCGTACTGCCGCCAGACGGCGCACGACAGAAATAGGGTGTCGCCATCCTTCCACTCGCCGCTGGCGCGGTCGAGAGTACGCGGGGTGGCAGCCACTGTGAAGTTGGCGACTGCTGCGCCTTGGGGGGTAAACCGAAGCTCCGGGTCGGCGGTGAGATTGCCGATGATTGTGATAGGGGGTTCGCCTGCCATTTTTACTACCTACTTTGTTATGTTTAGTTGGTTGTAGAAGTGCTGATTACTCAGTGACTCCTTTATGTGATGCCTATATCCTGCCAGCTATCACTGACACTGAACCGAGAAATCTGCCCAATTGTGGATAACTCAGATATGTCAGTTTTGCCTGTGGATAACTAACCAATGTCGCTTAAATGTGCTATAGGAGAACCGCGGTTTTCCGCAAGCGCAACAAGCGTATTAGCAGTTATTTGGCATCGGTGCGCATCACCTTAGTCCGCATAACCTGTTCCTCAATCGTTAGGAGACGATCCATCTCCTGCACGACAGCGGGTTCACAAGTCACGTTGACTACGACGTACGTACCCTCAGACTTCTTATTTATCGGATAGGCCAACTTGCGGCGACCCCAGAAATCGGTACTGTCAACAGTACCTTTCCCATCGGTAATCACTTTGAGGTACTTACTCACCAACGGCTCGACCTGACGGTCGTCAACATCCGGGCTGATTATTACCATGATTTCGTACTTACGCATTCGCTGTGCTCCACCTCCTTCGGACTTGGGCGGCCACGGGCGATTCCCGTGGCAGGAGGGCGTATGCTCCCACCTTTACGGCGGACGCCTCACTCTACCGCATCGCGCTAAGTGTCTAAAATCGGGTGCCACCCCATCCATCCAAGCCCCCTTCCCCGAAGGGGTAGAGGCGCAGCCTGACTCCTTTGAAGCCCCCTTCTTGAAGGGGGTGGCAGGCGTAAGCCTGACGGGGGTTATCTTCCCGCACCGCTCACCAATAACCCCCGCCGACTTCGTCGGCACCCCCTTCGAGAAGGGGGCTCATTGGAAAAGCGCTTTGACCGCTGTTGTTGCCCACTCTAGCCACTCGAAATCTTTGGTGGGGGTGCCCATGACGCTCATAGCGCGGGGGCGGCGTAGCAGCAGTTGGCCGGGCTTGGTGATTGAGCCGGGGTAAAGCCGGTTAAGCCGCAAGATACGGGACTCCGGCAGTTCCGGGCCGGCAGAACCCGCACCCACCGGGGATAGTCGCAGAAACTCGCCTTGGGCTACCACTTCGCGTAACCCCAACTCGCGGCAGAGTAGCCGGAACGCCGCCACATCGAACAGCTTGGCTGCCGCCGCCGGTGGGGTGCCGTAGCGGTCGGTCAGTTCGTCGGAGAGGGCGCGCAAACCAGCGTCATCCCGTATTTCAGCAATCCGGCGATACATCTCTAGGCGTAACCGCTCGGATTCGATGTAATCCGTGCTGAGGTGCGCATCCACCGGCAGTTCGATACGCATCGGGGTCTCCTCGGGCAGTTCCGCGCCCATCCCGCCGCGATAATCGGCCACCGCCTCACCGACCAGACGTAGATAAAGGTCGAAACCCACATCAGCGATGTGTCCGGACTGCTCCGCGCCCAGCAGATTGCCCGCGCCGCGTATCTCCAAATCCCGCATGGCGATAGCGATACCTGCGCCCAAATCGGTGTTGGTAGCCAGCGCCGCCAACCGGTCATGGGCGGCAGAGTTCATCTCTTTCAGCGGTGGATAGAGGAAATACGCATACCCGCGCTCCCGGCTCCTACCCACCCGTCCCCGGAGCTGATGCAGCTGTGACAAGCCAAAACGGTCAGCATTTTCCACTATCAACGTATTAGCTGAGGGTACGTCCAGCCCCGCTTCGATGATGGTGGTGGAAACCAATACGTCAGCTTTATGGTCGTAGAAGTCCTGCATCAGGCTTTCTAACTGATGTTCCCCCATCTGGCCATGCCCGACGGCGATACGCGCTTCCGGCACCAACTCCTGCAACCTCGCGGCCACGCGATTTATGGAGTGCACCCGGTTGTGTACGTAAAACACCTGCCCCTCGCGCGCCAACTCGCGGCGAATAGCGGCGGTAATCTGCCCCTCGTCGTGGCTGCCTACGAACGTGAGCACCGGATGACGTTCCTCCGGCGGGGTGGCGATAGTGGACATCTCGCGGATGCCGGTGATGGCCATCTCCAGAGTGCGGGGGATGGGAGTGGCGCTCAGCGCCAGCACATCAACGTTGACGCGCAGCCGTTTCAGCGCCTCCTTGTGCTCCACGCCGAAGCGTTGTTCCTCGTCGATGATGACCAGCCCTAGGTCGTGGAACTTGATGCTACTGCCCAGCAGCCGGTGGGTGCCGATAACCACGTCAACGCTGCCGTCAGCCAACCCCGCGATGATGGCTTTGGCTTCGGCGTCGCTCTGGAAGCGGGAAAGGGGGCGCACCCGTACCGGAAATCCGGCGTAACGCGCCTTGAACGTCTCAAAATGTTGCCTGCCCAGCAAGGTGGTGGGCACCAGCACCGCCACCTGTTTGCCGTCCATGACCGCCTTGAAAGCGGCGCGCACCGCAATCTCGGTTTTGCCGTAGCCCACATCGCCCGAAATCAGCCTGTCCATCGGCACAAGCTGCTCCATGTCGGCTTTGACATCGTTGATGGCGGTGAGCTGGTCGGGGGTCTCAACATACGCAAAAGCGTCCTCCAACTCGCGTTGCCACGGGGTGTCGGGGCCGAACGCATGGCCTTTGGTGGCTTGGCGCGCGGCGTATAGCTTGATGAGTTCCGCAGCGATTTCGCGCACGGCGCGGCGGGCGCGGGATTTGCGCGCTTTCCAGTCGCCGCCACCCATACGGTCTAAAGTGGGTGCTTCACCTCCGATGTAACGGGTTACTAGGTTGAGTTGATCCATCGGAACGTAGAGCAGGTCTCCGGGGTGTCCGCGCTTGCTGGGAGCGTATTCGATGACCAGATACTCCCTTTCTGCCCCTCCAACACTGCGGTGGGTCATCTCCCGATAGCGCCCCACCCCTTGATACTCGTGCACCACCACATCGCCGGGTTTCAACTCCAGCGGGCTCACTTGGTTGCGGCGCTTCTGCGGCAGTTTGGTCTGCTCCCGACTGGTTACGGTTTGCCCCGCGATGTCTGCGGACGTATAAACCGCCAGTTTCTGGCTCGGAACCCGCCACCCCGCGCTGAGCGACACCGGAATAATGGTGACCAGCCCCGGTTGTGGCCGCACTGATACATCCTCCAACCCGGTAGCGCTCACCCCCGCCGCAGTCAACAACTCCGCCAGCCGTTTCGCCGTGCCTTTCCCAGCCACCGCCGCTACCACTGCCCAGCCGTCCCGGATATCGTCGCGCATCGCCTGTATCGCGCCGTCCGCATCGCCTCGGAAATTGGGTTGCGGCTTTATGTGGGGGTCGTAGCCAGCTAGCTCCGTATCCGTTTCAGAATCTAATACGGCGTTGAACACCGAGAAGTGCCACCAGCTTAAGCCGTCACTCAGGGTTTTGGTGCGGACATCTTTATACTCCCAGTAGGCGCTGGCTTGCAGGTCGATGGGGGTTTTGGCACCGGCAGCGGCAGCTACCCATCCGGCGTGTAGGAACTCTTGGCTGGTGCGCACCAGTTCAGCAGCGCGGCTGGTCACCAACTCGGGGTCGGTGACGATGAGGAGCGTATCCGGGGGCAGGGTATCGCTGAACAACTGCATCTCGGGCACCAGCGCGGGCAGCAGCGCCTCCATACCCTCGACGGCTTGGCCTTGGCTGATACGCTCCAACATGTCGGATAAATCGGGGTGCGCGTCGATGAGCGCGGCGGCGCGGGCGCGTACATCGGCGGTGATGAGCAGTTCGCGGCAGGGTGCGGCAACGACCTCCGAGAGCAGTTCGCCGCTGGAGAGCTGGTCGGCGACGCCGAAGTAACGTATCTCGTCTATGGTGTCACCAAAGAAATCTATGCGCACCGGGTGGGGTTCATCGGGGGGAAACACATCGACAATGCCGCCGCGTACCGCAAACTCGCCGCGGCGTTCCACCAAATCAACCCGCTGGTAGGCCGCCGCAACTAAATCGGCGGCAAGCTGAGATATGTCGTAGTCAGAGCCGGTTTTTAGGGTGACGGGCAGCAGGTTCGCCAACCCGGCGGCCTGCGGCTGCAACATCGCTCTAATCGGCACCACCACCACTTTCGGGGCAGGTAGTGCGTCATTGCCTGCGAAACGCCGTAGTACCTTGAGGCGTTGCCCCACCGTATCGGAGCGGGGAGAGAACCGCTCGTGCGGCAGCGTCTCCCACGCCGGATAGTAGGCCACCTCGACAGCGTGAGCCTGCGCATTAGCAGCGGCCTGTTCCCCCGTATTTCCCCCGTACACCGCATCCAAATCGGCCAACAACACCTCCGCTGCCCGCACCGTCGGCGTAACCACCACCACCGGCCGCCCGGTTTCCGCAGCCAGCGCCGCCACCACGAACGCCCGTACCGCAACCGGAACCTGCTGCTCCCACACCTGAATCCGGGTGCGGGCATACTCCACCGCCTGTGAAACGGTGTCCTCCGCAGTGAGTGCCGTCACCAGCCCAGCGAGTCGCACCCGCCCATCCTAGTCTCTCCACCGTCACTACACCCGTATAGCAGTTTTCCCCCGCCATCTCTCGTCCTTTCGCTCCCCATCTCTCCTCTCCCCACCTCCGGATCCGCCTCTCCACCTCTCCCTCTCCCCCCCCTCATCTCCCTTTCCCCTCTCCCCTCCCGAACAAAGGGGGACGGAGGTTTACGTATCCTTTCCTCCCACTCTCCCTCTCCCCCCATCTCCCTCACCCCTCTCTCCCCCGAACAAAAGGGGGCGGGGGTTTACGTATCCTTTAGCGCTAGATTTTTGTGTCTAGTAGAGTGGGGCAACGTGGGGGTTGAAAATCGGATTCGCGCTTTGATGGCGCACGCGGAATCTGCGGCGCTGCTGGGCAACGCGCAGGAGGCCGCCGCGTATCAGGAGAAAGCCCTCAATCTGATGTCGGAGCACGCCGTTACTCA
>JAITED010000068.1 GCA_031282235.1 Propionibacteriaceae bacterium
CGACGATACTCATATAATGTGCCCGCGTGGTGGGTGCCTGTGCCTCATTTGAAAATGCCCGCGTTTTGGGTGGGGTGCGGCAGGCTTTCGAGTTGTGAAAAGTGGTTTGTCTATGAGGTCTCGCGCAGAGATAACGCTTCAATACGCTAAAGCGTATGTGAAAGCATCAAAAGCGGATAAAAGCCTGATTTTAGATCAAGTGTGTGCAGTCACACAGTGGTCGAGAGATAACGCTAGACGACGCTTAACACAGAAAGCAGCAAAAAAACGAGGCCCAACATACCAGCCAACTAAACGTAAACCACGCCCATTCAAATACTCTTACGATGCTCGGAAAGTACTACAACGAGTGTGGGCAATATCAGGTGGCATGTGCGGGAAATACTTGAAAATAGCCATACCAGATTTACTGGACGCACTAGAAACCCACGGACACCTATATGGACACAATAAACGCTACACTCCCCAAGTGCGTATCGAGTTAGAACAAATGAGCGCCGCAACCATCGACCGTTACCTAGCCAACATAAAAACTGGAAACCTTATCCGTGATAAAACAACCACGAAACCCGGCTCACTACTACGCCAATCCATCACAATCCGTAAAGCCGGTGACGAGATAGCAAACGAACCCGGCTTCTTCGAAGCAGACACCGTAGCCCACTGCGGACCCACATTGAAAGGCGAATTCGTACGCAGCGTGAACTTCACCGACGTAAACACCGGCTGGGTATTCACCTACGCCATCAAAAACAACTCTTACCTACACATGTCTAAAGCCCTAAAAGCAGCCGAACAAACAATCCCATACCAAATCCAAGGCCTAGACTGCGACAACGGTTCCGAATTCCTTAACAGCGACGTAATCAACTGGGCAACAAACCTAGGCATCTACTTCACCCGCTCCCGCCCATACAAAAAGAACGACCAAGCAGCCATCGAATCGAAAAACAACCACGTAATACGCCGCTACGGCTACTACTACCGCTACGACACCCCCACCGAACTACGCCTACTAAACGAACTATGGAAACTAGTCAACGACCGACTCAACTACTACACTCCAACCAAAAAACCTACCGGTTGGACAACCGACACTAAAGGCCGCCGCAAACGCATCTACGACACCCCCACCACACCCCTACAACGACTCCTAGCCACCCAAGTGATCTCACCCACCCAACAAGATGAACTACTAGCCTATAAAGCCAACCTCGACCCCGTAAACCTAGCCCAACGCATCAACACCATCCAACAACAACTCATCCACCTCGCCACCCAAAAAACTATCGACCTACAAACCAAACAACACAAACCACTACCCAACCCCACAGGCATCAAACCCACACCCCACCATCCAGGCAAAACCAAATGAGGCACACACCCCCAACACACGGGCAATTTGACATGAGGCACCTCGGTACTCGGATAGGTGACGGCAACGTAACAACTGTGAAAAGCATGATGATTACGTATTTGATGAAGCTATGGCCGACATCGGTAGTCATTTAAAGTTCCCCCCGCTAATAGCAATGTGCTATTGCGTCTCACTCTAGCCCCACTTCGCGCAATAGTTCGTGGGCGCGCTCCAAGCGGCGGTCGGCTTCGGTGCGTATGGCTAGCAGTTCGGCTTCATGCTCGGAGATGTATTGGTCTTGATAACCCACCATAATACTAGCTGGTTGTTGAGTTAGCCCGAGTTTGTCGTTACATTCTGCAGCAGCTAAAGCAGCACGCAATTTCTCTTCTGTTAAATCATCTGAAAGTTCTATACGAGGGGGGCGTGAGCGGAGCGAACTACAAGTGGGCGTAGCACGACGTAAATAGGGTTGAAAAGTTACGTAGAATTGCTGGGGGTGGGGATTAGGACTCGCAGTGAGAACCAGTTGTTGGTGGATTCTACGGTTACTACGTCGCCGTAGGTTTGGGCGGCGACTTCGATGCTGCGCAGGCCGAAACCGTGGCCGTTGGAGTTGCGTTTGCGGGTGACGATACGGCCATTCTGGCGGTTGAGTACGCCATCGAACGGGTTTTCTACTGCCTCTCTAATAGCCGTCTTGAAAGAAAAGCCGCCATTAGCGGATGAACGGGTCGCATTGAGGGTGCGTCGGGGTAAAGTACGGGTGAGGTTGTTGCATTAGCAGTAGACGGAGAGAGTTTGTGGAACTCGTACTTCCGAGGAGAAATGTAAGTGAAAAAAGCATTCGTGAAGCAATGTGGTGCGATTGACTGTGTTACGGCTTGCCTTGCCATGATTTGCTTGTGTTATAAGAAGGAGGTCGAAGTAGCTGAGTTGCGTAACATGGTGGGATTCGATTTTAGGAGAGCCGATTTGGTGGGGATGGCTGGCTATACGGAGAAACTTGGTTTTGTCTCGCGGGTTGTTCGGGTTGACCGGGAGGGTCTGCGGAGCGGGTTCATTTTGCCGTGTATTGCTGATATGACTCCTACGGGGGGCGAGCCTCATTTTGTGGTTGTGTACAAGATAGCGGGTAAGTGTGTGACAGTTGGTGACCCTGCTAGGGGTTTGGTGCACGTCACGTTTGATGAGTTTGTTAGAGATTTTGCGGGTATGGTTTTGCTTTTGGAGCCGGATAATCGTTCCGAAATGGGAGAAGCTAGGAGCGGTAAACCGTATTCGCGTTTTGTAAAGCTGCTCGTCCCGTATAAAAAGCTATTCATTTATGCTGTCGTTGCCTCGTTACTGTTGACTATTCTAGGAATCGTTTCTTCTCTTTTCAACAAGATTATTATGGATGAGGTGCTGCCGCACAATTTGCGAAGCACGCTTTTACCGGTTGCCATTGTCTTCATTGTTATTGCGGTGGTGCAGGCTTTAATTAGTTTTGTTCGGCAATGGATGATGTTGCATCTTTCTCAAAGGATTGATATCCCTTTGCTTCTAGGTTACCTTGAGCATGTTTACAGGTTGCCGATGAAGTTTTTTGCTGCCCGGAAAACGGGCGATATTGTTACTCGTTTTAGTGATGCGTTTACCATCAAGAACATTTTTACCAATATAGCTTTAACAGTGATTATGGATGTTTCGATGGCGTTAGTTACGGGCGTGATTTTGTTTAACATGAATGGGAGTCTGTTCGCAGTCACGGCTACTATGACGGCTATAAGTGTCGTTTTAGTGTTGGGTTTCCGGCGTCCTTATAAAAAGGGTTAATCAAGAACGGATGCGGCAAGCTTCAGTTTTGAATTCTCAGATTATCGAGGGACTTCGGGCGGTGGAAACCATCAAAGGGAACGCTAATGAGGAGACTGAGCTAGAGAATGTTGAACGGGAGTATATAAAATCTTTGCGGGTGTCTTTCCAAGAGGGGATATTGTCTAACATTCAGGGTTCTATTTCTAATGCAATATTGAGCGTTGGAAACATAGTTTTGATGTATGTGGGCATAGCGCAAGTGCTTGATGGGAATCTTACACTCGGCGCATTGATGGCGTTTGTGACGATGGCAACGTTTTTTATGAACCCGGTCGGGAGATTAGTCGGTTTGCAGTTGCAGATACAGGAAGCAGACGTTTCTATGCAGCGGATGGCCGAGATTTTGGATTGTGAGCGTGAGCAGGATGGGCAAACTCTGAATCAGTTGAATGGAGTTTCGGGTGATATACATATCAAAAATGTCACCTTTAGTTATGAAGAACAGAAACCTGCCCTGCGTAATCTCACGTTCTCTATACCTAAAGGAAAAAAAGTTGCGTTGGTCGGTGCATCGGGTAGTGGCAAATCCACGGTGGCTAAACTGCTCTTGAAATACTACGAGCCAAATAGTGGGAACATTTTGGTTGCCGGTTTGGATTTGAGCGAGTGTAGCAATGAGTCTGTTCGTAGGGCGTTTTCGTATGTGCCGCAGTCCATTGAGTTATTTTCTAAAAGTATTTACGATAACATCCGTGTCACTAGGATGGATTCCACACTGGACGAGGTTAAGGACGCGGCTAAGAAAGCAGATGCACATGATTTTATCCAAAAATTACCGCTGCAATACGACACTTTCTTGGAAGAGGCAGGAGCGGGGTTGTCTGGCGGTGAGAAGCAACGTATAGCTATAGCTCATGCTTTCCTTAAAGACAGCGATTTTTATATTTTGGATGAATCTACTAGCAATCTGGATTTCGCTACCGAGAACACCATTTTCGACATGATTTACAACAAGTTCCAGAACAAGTCCATGCTAATCATCGCTCACCGGCTTGCCACAATCAAAAACTGCAACACTATCATCGTGTTGGAGGATGGTGAGATTATTGAACAGGGTTCCCATGAGGAATTACTTGCTAGACAGGGGCGGTATTACCGGTTATGGGAGTTGCAGTTAGGTAATTTCGCAAAACCTGAGAAACGAAAGAAAATTTTAGAACTTGTGGAGAATGGGGATTAAGATGACGAATCAGGTAAAGTCGCTAGCAGAACTACAGGATTCCCGTTTCTTTTATAAAAAGCATCTCCCGGTCTTTGGGTACGCCACCATTTTGATTATCGCTGGGGTGCTGGTTGGCGTGTTCGTATGGAGTCTTGTTACGCCATATGGCGAAGCAACCTATTTTGAATACTTCCTAGAATTATTTGGGCATAATCAGGGGCGGTGAGGTTTTTGGGTTAGTGTTTTTTGAGGGTTTGGGAGATGGAGCGTTGGGTGGTGGTTTTGGCTATTGCGGTGGCGGCTAGGGTGATGAGGATGGTGGTTGCTGCCGCTGTTAGTGTGGTGATGAGGATGTTGCTGGGGGTGTTTAGGTTAAGAATCAGCGTGGTTGCGTAGGCTAGTGTTGCGCCGATAACGGAGCCGGCTAGGCCGATTATGGTGCCTTGTACGCTGATGGCTTGCATGATTTGTTTATTCGTCCAGCCTATGGCGCGTAGTGTTGCCCAATCTGTTTGGTCTTCAACGGTTAGGTAGTAGAGAGTTAAGGAGACTGCGACCACTCCGAGAGTCAACAAGACGACAGCGGCTACGATGTCTGAGGTGCGTACTCTTAACGCCACTGCGTCACCAAAGATGGTGCCTACTACTGCGCCGCGGAATGCGGTGGCGATTGTGGTAACAAAACCACAGGCTGCTACTGCGGTAGCTACCGTAATGACGCTTTTTCCTAGCCGCCACGGGCGAGTGCGCAACAAATGAATCCCGAGGTTTAGGGAGCTGGTTATGTGGCTGGTGTGTTTCCAGATGCGGGTTTTGGGGCGCAGTAGTGTTGCTACGTTTTGGCGTGATAGCTCTATAGCGGTTCCTAACCCGGCGCTGACCATAAGCAGTACGGTTATGGGGATGGCTAATGCTGTTAAAGCTAGCGATATTCGCAACCCCTGTGCCACACAAACGATTAGCGCTAACGTCCAGCCTAGAATCCCGCTGGCTAGCCCTAACGCTGCCTGTTGACACAATAGGTAGCCGATAATGTTGCGGCGGTGGTGTCCGGTGGCGTGTAGTATCCCTAAATCGTTGCGTTGGGATTGTGCAGAGTTGGCAGCGACGATGCTAGCCGTAATCACACATACGATAAGCACCAATGCGGCCATCGCTACGCTTTTCATATCGGTAGCAGCCACTATTGCTAGTATTGCTCCTTTAACGCTCCACCGCTCCAACACCTGCAAATCCGGACGATTATCAGTCTGCGTCAACGTAACCGGCACTTTACTAAGCGCAGAACCAGCCACAATATCCACACTCAACCCGGTGCGCTCTCCGATTATTTCGGCTACTAAACGTATTTTTTCTTGGCTCACATCATCCAACCCGGTTACGCCAGCGACTCGAACCCGAACCGCACTAATTGGTGCGGTAGCAAAACGGCTAGCCAAATCATCAGCGTCATCCATCGTGAACTCTGGAGACAACATCTCAACCGCACGCAACGGGATTATGAGCGTAGGCGACGCTTGCAGATAATCAGCAGGGTTAAGGTTGTTACGTAACACCGTATCGCCCAACCACTCAGCCGTCGCATCGTCTGCGGTTTCCACCACTTCAGCTCGATACGTATCTAAAGCCGGACTATCAGCAGTTACGAGTTTCTCAGGGGAGAATGTTCCCACTATCGGAAAAGAAAAAAAGCCACTCTGCCATAAATCTGGCTTAACCCACGTCACTTCTCGATACGCGGAATCAAACACACTGCCCGGAGCCGGTGCCAAAAGGCCATCGTTATAAGCACCTTGGTAATAAGTCCATAACCACGGATCGCTGGCGATAGCCGCACCAGCATCAAGGTTCACCGCTCCCGGTTGCAACAATCCTCTGGCCCAAATCGTTGGTGGATCTCCCGGCACCTCCGGTTCACCGTACATAATCTGATTGGTTAGCTGGCTTTGTATATCGCCAAGGTTTAACACAAAATCATCTAAATGTTGCTCCACCGGGCTCGCATCAACAGCCGCCACCTGATTTATGTGCAGCCCGGCATCCCGCAACGCTAACGCAGCGCTCTCCGGCAACTCGTCTATCTGCACCTCCAAGCTGTAATCAACTATAGGGGCAGCGTCAGCCAGCAACACCGGAACAACCGGTATAGGTTTGCGCGCACTATCGAGCCAAATGTCGGTAATCGGGCGCAGCAGCAACGTATCATCCGCATTCAGATACCGCCCAGTCACTATCGCCGCATCCAACCCATACATAGCAGCCTCCGCAGCCGGGTCAACAGCCACCAAAGTCAACGGCACCAAGACATACAAAACAACCTTGTATGAGGACTCCACTAGGTCTTTGCGGGAAACACAAAACGTGTTGTAACGGTGCGTTGGGTGCAGGAAATTGTTATCAATCTCATCGAGATTATTACGCATAGTGAGACAAGGTCTGGCAGCTACCCCATCAATCTCCTCATACCACTGTGCCTTCCCGGCGTAATCATTCTCTCCACGCACTAACTCCCCATCAGTAACATACAGATACGCCGCCTGCGACGGCACACTAAACCCACCTCGACTAACAGCCTGAGTTGTCACCCGCAACAACTGCCGACCACTCGGATTCACCCACTCAGACAAATCAACCTCAACAGGAAAATAATGATGCACCACCCCCAAGTTAGAGATAGGAGCCGCAATCTCCACTCCCGCAATCTCCGAGATGGTTTCCCACTCATCCAACGTAATCCCACCGTAAACACCCGATAAAAAATTAGGCGGCACACTATTAGTAGCAATCTCCGTATCACTGACAGCTAACGGATTACGCACCAAAATGTCATACGCTAACCGAAACTCCTGCTCAGCGCTCTCATACACCTCCAACCGACTAGTGGCTGTGGCTCCGAACAGCACCACACAGCACGCGACACTTAACGCTCCCAGCAGCACCACTAAAACTGAGCGCACTCCTGCGTAGAACACTCGTCGTAGCGCTAACCGTAACATCGCTACCCCCGTTCACCCGTGCGTAGCCAATACATTCACACCTGAAGTCGCAGCAAAAGTCGGCATAATCCAACCACCCCTATCAGGCAGTAATTTTGCAAGATTTAACACAGCAAGTCACACTCCAAGATTTCCGCACACCACACGAACAGAACAATTTAGATGAACAGAACAATTTAGATCAAGTGTACCGCACACTCGAAAAATGAGTTATAGTTCCACCAGTAGGTATCCGTGTCGGGCGCTGCTGTGGCTACCAAAACTATCTTGACACTATCGCTTCCAGATACTAAATAACTTTATTGGTTAGAGGGGGTTTTACGATGTCGGCGTTTGTTTCGGTTCGGGATGTGGGGAAGTCGTTTGTGACTCCGGATGGGTTGGGGGTTGCTGCGGTGGTGGATGCTTGTTTTGAGGTGGAGCGGGGGGAAGCGGTGGCGTTGATGGGGGTGAGTGGTTCTGGTAAATCCACGTTGCTTGCTTTGTTGGGGGGGATTGAGCGGGCTGATAGTGGGGAGATTGAGGTTGCGGGTGAGGTTATAACGCGGATGCGGGAGGGTGAGTTGGCTGATTATCGTGCTGGGTTAGGGTTTGTGTTTCAGCAGTTTCATTTGATTCCGGCGTTGAGTGCGTTGGATAACGTTTTGGTTCCTTTAATTGGGCGGGTTAGGAGTGTTAAAGAGCGGCGGATACGGGCGTTGGAGGCGTTGGAGTCGGTGGGGTTGGCTGCTCGGGCTGCTTCTATGCCGTATCAACTTTCTGGTGGGGAGCAGCAGTGGGTGGCGATTGCGCGGGCTTTGGTGGTGCGTCCCAAGCTGGTGTTAGCTGATGAACCCACTGGGAATCTGGATTCTGGGAATGCGCATATGGTGATGGAGTTGCTGTTAACGCTGCAACACGAAAGTGACGCAGCGTTACTGGTTGCCACCCACGACCCGGCTATCGGTGCCGCCTGTGACTCCATGCTGTTAATCGCCGACGGAAAAATCACCCCCGCGGATTTAAGCGCAACATGACGTAAAAGGGTTGGCGTGCAACTCATTTTCAACACAGCGCACCCCTACCACTGGCATCCCGTCACTCCAAGGTATATCTAAGTCCATTGCGGGACGGCCATCGCGGTCTGGGGGTGGCAGTTGATAGCCGCGCTTGTTTAAGCACTCGCCCATCTGCTTAGAGAGCGACGAGTAGAGTCCAGTGGCGTATACCTTATTAAGGGCATCCACATAGAGTTCGCTCACCGGCCAAAACAGCTGATCCTCACCAACCCCATAATGTATCGAGCCGGGCGCTAGGTCTTTGAGTTCCTGCGCAGCTGAGCAAAGCGTCTCCTTATCCTGACTGGCTGAGGTTCCACGCCCAGACGCAAAACTGACGTCGGAACTCTCCCCGCTGTGCGCACGTATATAGTTTGCGTCCCACCGACCAAACGGCGCTTCCGGGCGTTCGCCATCGAGTATGAACGGCGTCCGGAGCATCTCGGCCGACCTAGCCAGTTCTGCCGCCGATACCTCTTGCTTATCAGTGAGGCAACGTACGTATGCGATGTTATACGCCGCCCAAGCGACGCTCATCTCTGCTGGGCTCATCACAAAACGCTCTATCGGAAAGTCGATAGTGCCCTGCTCCCAGTCGAGTAAAGCAACCACAGCCGGTGGTGGCGGCGATGTTTCGCTACAGGCACTAAGCAGCGGCGATACGGCAAAAGCCAGCAAAGCGGCTCCGAGAGCCCGAATACCTCGAATACCCCGAATACCTCGATACGACATCCAACTGGGCAGATAAGCGTTATTTACGCTGCGCATGGTTGCCCCTTTATTTGAAGCATCAAGAATACATGTGCTTACCGAGCACAGCCACATCGCGCAGGTTGCGGTAATGGCCGTTGAAATCTAGGCCGTATCCGACTACGAAATCGTTGGGGATGTCGAACCCGATGTATTTCACATTCACTACGGTGGTGAGCGCGGCGGGTTTGCGGAACATGGCGGCCACTTCGACGCTCGCGGCACCGCGGCCTTTCAAGTTATCCACTAGGTACGAGAGGGTAAGGCCGGTGTCCACGATGTCCTCAACAATCAGCACATGCTTGTCCAACACGTCTATGGTGAGGTCTTTTAAGATACGCACCACGCCAGAACTTTTAGTGCCAGCGCCATACGACGAAACCGCCATCCAGTCCATCTTCAAGCGGGAGCGCATGGCGCGCGACAAGTCGCTCATCACCATCACTGCGCCGTTCAACACCCCGACCAGCAGCACTTCACGTCCAGCGTAGTCAGCGTCTATTTGGGCGGCAAGTTCGGCGGTTTTCACCGCTATCTCGTCTGCGGTAACAATCACCCGGTCTAAATCGGCGGCAACATCTTTAGCATCCACCCTTAACAGCTTAGTGTGCCAATTCGTGAAACCTCGCCCCCGCCACTAATAAGGTGTGTCACGATGGGTAGTGAGCGAAGCGTGGCGGCCATACAAAAGATACGAAAAATACGAAAGATACGAAAGTCGAGGTGCGTATGGATACGGATTTCCAACTGGTGCCCGACCCGAGCGTGCCCGGAGCGTATCTGGTGCGACTCGGCGGCATAGACCAATCGTGGGTGAGTGCGGCGCACCCCGAACGCCTAGAGTTCGATTACATGCAGCTCATCGGCTACCACATCGACGCCCACGCGGCACCTGAGGAGCGGCTGCGGGTGGTACACATCGGCGGTGCCGGGATGAGCTTAGCGCGCTATATCGCTGTGACTAGGCCAACCAGTGCCCAAATTGTGCTGGAACCCGACGCTGCGCTCACGCAGGCGGTGCGCGCCACTATCCCGCTGCCGCGCAACAGTGGCATCAAAGTGCGCGCGGTCGGGGGCTACGAGGGCATCGCCGCCATGCCGGACGATTACGCCGACATGGTGATTCTTGATGCGTTCGCCCACTCCCAAATCCCCGCAGAGTTGGTCAGTGTGGAGTTCTTCCAGTTGGTGCGCCGCGTGTTACACCCCAGCGGAACCCTAGTGGCTAACCTGATAGACACTCAAGAGTTGCGTTGGGTGCGCCGCGTATTAGCCGGACTATCATACGTATTCAGCGACGTATGCTTACAAGCAGAAACCACAATCCTCAAAGGGCGGCGCTTCGGAAACATGATTGCCGGAGCGTCAGATGTCGAGCTGCCACTAGGCGAATTAAACCGCCGCGCCCGCTCAGCCCCATTCAGCCACACCCTGCTTTGGGGCGAAACCCTAAAACATTTCATAGCCGGTGCCCACCCCTTCACCGCCGCAGACACCGAACCTTCCCCCCTACACAACAACTGGCCCACCTGGCTCTGAGGGAACGGGGTGTTTGGGGGAGAGCGTCTAAGCTGGAGGGCATGACTATGACGGAACGGGAGAGCTTGCGCGAACTGATTAAACAGTTGGCGGTGATACGGGGGCGGGTCACGCTCGCTTCGGGGCGGGAAGCGGATTATTACGTGGATATGCGCGCGGTCACTTTGGATGGGCAGAGCGCCCCGCTGGTGGGGCGGGTGATGCTGGAAACCACAGCTGACTGGGAGTTTGACTGCGTGGGGGGGCTTACGATGGGAGCCGACCCGGTGGCGTTGGCGATGGTTCACGCCGCTGCCGCTGCTGGTCGGCGGTTGGATGCGTTCGTAGTGCGCAAAGAAGCCAAAGGCCACGGGTTGCAGAAGCAGATTGAAGGGCCGAACGTTGCCGGGCGGCGTTGTTTAGTGGTGGAGGATACGTCAACCACAGGCGGGTCGCCGCTCACGGCGGTGGCTGCGGTGCGTGCCGCAGGTGGCGAGGTCGTAGGGGTCGCGGTAGTCGCAGACCGCGCAGCAGGCGCAGCGGAAGCCATAGCCGCCGCCGGATTGCCGTATCGCTACGCGTATGATTTGGGCGACCTTGGTTTAGCTTGAGGCCATTTGAAGCCCCCTGCTTGAAGGGGGTGCCGCCATAGGCGGCGGGGGTTACAGGTGAGTAACGCGAGGAGATAACCCCCGTCAGGCTACGCCTGCCACCCCCTTCGAGAAGGGGGCTACAAAGGAATGCTGTGCATTCATAACCTACGTTACGGGGTGGGTGAGCGATGTTTACGTATTTTATGGCAACCCTAGGTATTGAAACTCCCCTACACAGTCCTTTGCTGCGTTATGCTGAGTAGGTCTGATTACGCGCCCGGCGCGCAAAACTCCGGGGCTGCGAACTTGAAGGAGTTTTCATGGTTTATATTCTCATCACCTTAGCGGTCATCGCCGTGGTGGCGTTCTTTATAATCGGCCAGTACAACGGCTTAGTAGCGCTACGTAACAGATTGCAGGAATCTTGGCGGCAGGTGGATGTGGAGTTGAACCGCCGCTACGACCTGCTGCCCAATTTAGTTGAAATCGCCAAAGGTTATGCTTTCAACGAGCGCGAGACGTTGGAGCGTATCACCGCGTTACGCACCCGCGCGCAGCAGGTGTCACAAGCCCCCGGCGGTGCCCTCAGCCCCGAGCGCGCCCAGTTGGAACAGCAGTTGACGCAGGCTGTCACTCAGTTCTTCGCGGTTTCCGAAGCGTATCCAGACCTCAAATCGAACACCAACTTCCTACAGTTGCAGGCCGAAGTGGTGGAGACGGAGAACCGTATCGCCAACTCGCGGAAGTATTACAACGCCATCGTGGGCGATTACAACACCCGCACCGAGACGTTCCCCTCCGGCATCATCTCCAACATGTTCGGTTTCCAAAAAGCCGGTTACTTCGAGGTGAACGACCCCGCTGTCCGCTCCCGCGTCAACATCGACATGAGCGACCTCGGCGGTCGCGCCCGTCAAGAAGCCATCGCCGAAGCGCAGCCCCCCGCCGGTGCGTTACCCCCGGCGGTGAACAACAACGCCATGCCGATTCCCGCCGCCGAGTCCCCGGTGTTCCAGCCCGCTCCGCTGCAAAACCCTAACCAGCAAAGATAGGCGCTACGGTCGCCACATTAGGGACCAGTGGTACATGGTGATTGCGGCGGCGGCACCGGCGTTTAGGGAACGGGTGGAGCCGTATTGGGTGATGGCTACTAGGTATCTGCAGTAAGCGACCATGGCGTCGGTCAATCCTGCTCCTTCGGAGCCGAAAACTAGACAGCAGCGCCCGGGCAGTGCGGCGGTTTCTAGCGCCACTGAGCCGGGCAGGTTGTCCACGCCGATTAGGGCTAGTTCGTGTTCGGTGCACCAGTTGGCTAATGCCGTCTCATCTTCGTGGTGGTAAACCTCAAGGTAGCGGTCAGTCACCATCGCGCCGCGGCGATTCCAGCGCCGCCTGCCGACGATGTGCACCCCGGAGACGCCGAAAGCGTTGGCGGTACGCACGATAGAACCGATGTTGAAATCGTGTTCCCAATTTTGGATGGCGACGTGTAAAGGTGCCGCATGAGCCGCTAAATCTGCACGAATCGCATCCATCGACCAGTAGCGGTAAGCGTCAATGACGTTACGATGGTCACCTGCGGCCAACAACTCCGGGTCGTAACGCGAATCACTAGGCCAAACGCCCTCCCAAGGGCCAACTCCGGGGGATGATAATGCGGCGATGTCGTCCTCGGTGAGCAGTGGGCGCGCGGCGACAACAGCAGGTTTCGTATCGCCCGTATTATCCGTATTGTTCGTTTCGGCTGCGCTCAACGTATTTTCCTCACTCGCTTTGGTACTTCTTCTCCAGCCAACCCATCCACAGCCCCAGCGCCACCCCAGCGGCGGCGAGCAGCGCGGTGACTAGGTATCCGGGGAGAGTGAGGTTGTCGTAGGCGCTGCCCCACGGCAGGATGATGGCGGTGGAGGCGAGCACCACGCCCAGAATGAAGTGGAACACCGAGGTGTACGCGCGCTCCAGCAGCAGGTGCATCAGTTTAGCGAACGCCAGCACGCACAACACCGCCCCGATGCCGACCGGTATCAGAATCGAGAAATTCAAATTTTTGATACCCTCCGTCATCGGCTGATACATGTTGAAATACATCAAAAAGTTGGACGGCGACAGCCCCGGCACAATCATGCCCAGCGCAAAAATCACCCCGGCCATGACCCAAGTGGCGAAGTTGAGCGGCAGGTTCACGTCGAGGTTGTTGCGCGCCCAAATCAGGAAAACCAACATGGCGACGCCCACCAGCAGCGTCTCTACCCAATGTTTGAGGCTGCGCCCCTGCTTCCCAGCTTCGGCAATCAGCGCGGGGAATGTCCCGGCGATAGCGCCGATGAAGAAAAACACCACCTGCACCGGGTGATTTTTCAAGAAATAGTCGAGCGGGAAAGCCAAACCGAACATGCCTAGCACGGCACCGAGCGCCACCGGGATAAACCACAGCGTATTTTTGACGAAATCCTTTTTCGGGTTGGCGAGGAAGTTAATCATACGTTCGTAGATGCCGAACACCGCCGCCAAAGCCCCGCCGCTGACCCCAGGCAGGATAGCGCCTGTGCCGATGAACATGCCTTTGACAGCGCGTAATACCCACCCGAATAGGGTGTCTGGTTTATCGGGGGACGGGGTTTCAGCCGCCGGAGGTGCGGCAGCTCCGGAAGTGGATGAAGTCAAACTTTCGGTGGCCGCCAGTTCGGAGTTGGAAGCTGTTGCGGATTCAATGTGTGTCAAGTTGGTTGTCATTTCGTTCTCAGGGTTCACTTTACTAGCCTAGCCTTTATAGGTTACGCGACGTTTAGACGTTTTAATAGGGAGGTTGGGCTAATGGTGGCCAAACTTAAAACAGTTATCGGTAGTACGCCGAGCGCCGATGTGTTGGAGCGGCTACGAAACGACCCAGCAATCGACTTGGTGTACGTAAAGGAGTTATACGCGCCACAGCGTTTCGTCTCCGACTGGGAGGGCGACCCCACGTTTCAGCGCAGTGCAGAGCAGCAGGCGCAGTATGAACAACTGCTGAGCGAGGCCGAGGTGCTGTTCGGCATCCCGGATTCGCGCCCCAGTTTGCTGCGTAAAATCGTGCCGCTGAACCCGCAGCTGAAGTGGGTGCACACCATGGCCGCAGGTGGCGGTGGGCAGGTGCGGATGGCAAAGCTTGACCCTGCCGACCTAGCGCGTATCACCTTCACCACCTCCGCCGGGGCGCACGCCAAAACGCTGGCCGAGTACGCGGTGTTTGGGGTGCTCTGCGGTGCGAAAGAGTTGCCGAAGTTGCAGTCCTTGCAGCGGGAGCATGTCTGGGGCACCCGTTGGGCCACGAAACACATTGACGAGATGACGATTTGCGTGGTGGCTTTAGGGGAGATAGGGCGGCAGGTCGCTGACTACTTCTTACATATGGGTGCGCAGGTTATCGGCGTGAACCGCAGCGTGCGCGAAGTGCCCGGCGTGGAGGTGCATGGAGTGGACGAGTTGGCGGCGTGCGCGGCCCGCTCCGACGCCATCATCAACTGCTTACCGGGTGCCGTGGGCACCGAAAAACTCATCAGCGCCGAGGTGTTGGCCGCCGCTAAGCCCGGTGTAATCATCGTAAGTCTTGGGCGGGGAAGCTGCATTGACGAGGAAGCGATGATTGCTGGGTTGCAATCTGGGCACATCGGATACGCCGCCCTAGATGTGGTGGCGCAAGAACCTTTAGACCCAGCCAGCCCGCTCTGGGATTTACCAAACGTGCTAATCAGCCCGCATACCATAGCGCTGAGCGCCAAAGAGGAAGATCGCGTCGTAGACATCTTCCTAGAGAACGCCCACGCCCTAATTGCAGGCACCCCGATGCGCAACCTGATGAATAAGGAACTGTTCTATTAATCCGATGAAGCCCCCTTCGAGCAGGGGTTTCATTCGATATTAGCCCCCTTCCACGAAGGGGGTGGCAGGCGTAGCCTGTCGGGGGTTATCTTCTTGCGCCGCTCACCTGTAACCCCCGCCGCCTGTGGCGGCACCCCCTTCGAGCAGGGGTTTCATTCGATTTAGCGCGGGTTAGCGCTTGGGTGTCGTCTGGCATTCAACAACTTCTGGGTCGTCCATGGTGCGGCCACCGGGGAGAACTATCGGCGGGGTGCCGTCTGGAATCTGCCGCAACTCAAGGGGTTCTATCTCACCCCTATTAACCAGTTCTTGGGTAAGGTCGTCGAGAGGCAGGGGGATGCCATATTTATCCCCTTGTTCTTTTACTAGCTCTCCGTAGTCAGTTGCGGTAAAACCGGGTGGAACGAGTTCGTGCCGCACCAAACATGCCGCGAACAGTTCATCCCACCTTTCGTTATCTGGGTTAGTCCTGACACTGTTATAAAGAAACTCTAGGGGGGTGAGCCACTGGTTTTCACAATCCCGCATACCCAGTTTCTGTTCGAGGGTGAGTTCGCTGGAAGTCTCAAAACCGAAAGAAAACCCGCCCTGTCCATCATCTTGGTA
>JAITED010000083.1 GCA_031282235.1 Propionibacteriaceae bacterium
TATCCTGCGGTGTCATGCACGGGCGAGATGGTGTAGCAGATGGTGCCTTGGGCGTGCTTGTTTACGGCTTTGACGGCGGCCATCGCGTGTTGCAGGTTGCGCGGGTCGTTCATGGCATCAAACACCCGGAAAATATCCATGCCGTTGTCAGCGGATTTTTTGACGAACCTATCCACCACTTCATCCTGATAGTGGCGGTAGCCCAGCAGGTTTTGCCCCCGCAGCAGCATCTGGAGTTGAGCATTCGGCATCAGTTCCCGGAACGTGCGCAACCGCGCCCACGGATCCTCATTGAGGAACCGGATGCAGGCATCATACGTAGCACCGCCCCAACACTCCACCGACCAGTAACCGGCGGCATCTATGTCCGCGCAGGCATCCACCATGTCCGCGGTGGACATCCGGGTGGCAAGCAAACTCTGGTGCGCGTCGCGTAACACCAACTCGGTGATGCCGACGTTACGTTTAGTGACAGTCTTGGAACGGGTTTTAGGGGCAGTGACGGTTGCAGTCTTTGTTGCAGTCTTTTTGGTATTGGCCATACTTCGATTATCTCATCTCAAAGCCCGACGAAGCGGCCTTCGCGGCGAGCTAGGCGGCGGATGGTTTGTTCGGCAGAGTCTGGGACGGGGACGGCGGCTATCAACTCGCGGGTGTAATCCTCTTGGGGAGCACGTAGCACCTGCTCGCGGGTGCCTAACTCTACGATCTCTCCTTGGCGCATTACGGCGATACGGTCAGCCAGCATGTCCACTACGGCTAGGTCGTGGGTGACGAAAAGACAGGCGAAACCCATGTCGTGCTGTAAGCGCACAAACACCTCCAACACCCGCGCTTGCACACTCACGTCCAGCGCGGACGTTGGCTCATCAGCCACTACGAACTCAGGGTCAGTGACTAGCGCCCGCGCCAATGACACCCTTTGGCGCTGTCCGCCAGAGAGTTCGTGCGGGTAACGGAAGGCGTAATCTGCTGGCAGTTCGACGGCTCGCAGCAGTTCTTGGGCTTTCGCCAGCCGTTCGGCTTTAGTACCGATACCGTGGATCACCATCGGTTCAGCGATGCAATCCGCCACACTCATCCGGGGGTTGAGCGAAGCGGCAGGGTCCTGGAACACGAACCCAACACGCCGCCGAAAGCGTTGCAACTCTTTGGCTGATGCCTTAACGATATTGACACCGAGCACTTCGATATCACCGCCGGTCACCGGCTGCAAACCGACGGCACAACGCCCTAAAGTCGTCTTTCCAGAGCCGGATTCGCCAACCAACGCCACGATCTCGTGCTCGCGCACCTCTAAAGAAACACCAGCGACAGCATGTACCGGTTCAGCGCCGAAACGCCCCGGAAAGTCCACTCGCACGTCGTTTACCCGCATCACCACTGCGTCGCCAACCCGCTCCGCCGGAGTATCCATCGACTTCGGCCTGGGCTGCCCCAAGTGCGGCACCGACGCCAACAGATGTTTGGTGTATGGATGCTGCGGCCGTTCAAAGATGTCACGCGCCGGGGCGGTTTCCACAATCTGTCCGCGATACATCACCGCCACCCGGTCAGCCATATCGGCCACCACGCCCATGTTGTGCGTGATGAGGATGATCGCAGTGCCCAGCCGGTCACGCAGATCGTGCAACAGGTCAAGAATCTGAGCCTGCACGGTCACATCAAGCGCCGTCGTTGGTTCATCGGCGACGATCACCTCTGGGTCGCAACTGATGGCCATAGCGATCATCACCCGTTGTTTCTGCCCACCAGAAAGCTGGTGTGGATACGAATGCAGCCGGTTGCTCGGATCGGGGATACCCACCAAATCCAGCAACTCCACGGCCTTCTCCCTAGCCTCTTTACGGGAAAGTTTGCGATGCACACTCAGCGCTTCGATGATCTGCCAGCCGATAGTGCGCACCGGGTCAAGTGCGGTGGAAGGCTCCTGGAAGATCATGGCGATACGATCCCCACGCACCCGGCGTATCTGCTCGCCTTTCAAACCGACTAGCTGCATCTCGTCCAACTTCGCGGTGCCAGACACGGCGGCGGTATCCGGCAACAACCCAAGAAACGCCCTAGTGCCAACCGTTTTACCGGAACCGGATTCACCGACAATAGCGAGCACCTCACCGGGTGCCAGATCATACGTAATCCCGCGCACCGCCTGCACTGGCGCACCATCGGTCTGGAACTGCACCGCCAAGTTCTCAACCCGCAAAATATCCGAACTGGATGCTGCGACTCCACTACGTTCCGCGCAGCATGACGGGGAATCACGCAGGATGACTTCATTCGTCATGGGTCACCTCCACGACTTGATCCGCAGCGGGCAACACCACTCCGGCGACCTCAGCGACCTCAGCGACCTCCAGTTCGTCGGCGGTGGTAACACCGCCACGGGTGCGCAACAACGGGTTCAGCACATCGTTTAGCGACTCCCCGATCAACGTCACTCCGGCGACGATCAGCACGATGGCGATACCGGGGAAAACCGCCTCCCACCAGTAACCGGAGGCGAGATCGGCACGCGCCTTGTTGAGGTCATAGCCCCATTCGGCGGCAGAGTTCGGCTCGATGCCAAAGCCTAAGAAGCCAAGACCAGCCAGCGTTAAGATGGCCTCTGAGGCGTTCAAGGTCATCAACACCGGGATGGTTTGCGACACGTTCGGCAGGATATGTCCGAACATGATACGCCCAGAGGTGGCACCGGCAACCCGGGCGGCATCGACATACGGCTCAGCTTTGGCAGACAAGGTGGCGTTACGGATGACACGGAAATACTGCGGGATGAACACCACAGTGATGGACACCGCCGCAGAGAGAATGCCAGAAAACGCCCCTGATTGGCCTTGGGACACCATGATTGACACCACAATGGCCAACAGCAGGCTGGGCAGCGCGTAAAGGGCATCCATCAGCAACACCAGCACACGGTCGAGTGGGCCAGCGAAGAACCCGGATACCACCCCCAAAGTGACACCGACGAAGATGGAGAGCAACACCGCCAACAAAATCACTTCGATAGCGGTACGCGCCCCCCAGATGATCCGGGAATACACGTCGAACCCGCCAACAGTGGTGCCCAACCAATGCTCGGCGGACGGCGGCGATTGATACGCGGTGATCTCAGCGAAGCCATATGGGGCGATGAGTGGGGCAAACAGGGCGATAACAATGAACAAAGCAACAATGGCTACACCGATGAGCAACATCATGCGTTGTAAACCATGCGTAGACGCAAGGAGCGCCGCACCAGGCAATCGGTTTCTTTTTGGCGTTGGCAACGGTTCAAGGGGTTGCGCTGCTAGGATTTCGGCACTCATTTTCAGTACCTCACCCTTGGGTCGATCAGCGCGTTTATCAAGTCGATGAGAAAACTTGCCACCGCGACGATGACGGCGATGGCGGTCACTATGCCCTGCACCGCGACAAAATCACGTTTCAACAGATATTGCGAGAGCCAATAGCCCAAACCTTGCCATTCAAAACTGGTTTCGGTGAGTATCGCCCCGCCCAACATCATGGCGATCTGCATCCCCATCACGGTGACCACCGGGATCAGAGCGTTACGGAAAGCGTGCTTGCTCACCACCGCGTTTTCTTTGACCCCACGAGCGCGGGCGGCGGTCACGAAGTCGGCGCGCAATGTCTGCAACAGATTGATGCGCACCAAACGTATGAACACCCCGGCGGTGAGTAGGCCGAGAGCCAAAGCTGGCAACACCGCGTGTTCCAGCACATCTTTGATGTATTCAGCGTTGCCGCTACGGATGGCGTTGACGATGTATATGTGGCTGTTGGGTTCGATTTTCTCCAACGCGCTCTGTACTCGGATGGAAGCCCGCCCAGCTATCGGCAACCAGCCCAACTGCACCGCAAACACCAGCTTCAGCAGCAAAGCGACGAAAAATACCGGAGCGGCGTAGAACAGCACCGCGAAAGAGCGGATGGCCACATCTGCACCTTTGTTGTAACGCCGGGCGGCGATGCGCCCCAACGGAATGCCCACCAAGAACGCCACTATTAACGCCCAAAACACCAACTCGAATGTGGCCGGGCCGTAGGTGAGCAAAATCTCGGAGATAGGCCGGTTATCGGTGGTGTGACCAAAATTGCCTTGCAGGGTGTCGAGCAGAAACCGCCCATATTGCACCAGCAACGGATCGTTATAGCCAGCGGCATCCTTCAGCTCTTCGATGCGTTCTAACGGCAATCTGCCACCCATAGCTGCGGTGATGGGATCGCCGGTGACCCGCATGAAAAAGAACACCACGGACACCAAAATCAGCACCGTGGGCACGATGAGCGCGGCTCTGATAGCGAGATATTTCGCTAGAGCCTTGCCGGGGCTGAGTGCTGCTGCCACTGTTGTTCCTTAAACTGCCGTTTCTTAAATCAACTAAATCAACGTTTTCTAACCTAATATTCCAGAACCGTCATCAAACTACTAAATAATTGTTGAAATTAATAATTATTGAATTAGCGGACAACGCCGGGGAGAGGCGCTTTGAGCACCTCTCCCCATACGAAACTGCTGTTTGACTAGCATTTTCTAGCGTTGCCATAAAGCGAAAATCACGCTTTAGTGATTGATGAGTACGCCATGCTCTCAGACGGGTCTAGCTCAATGCCAGAAACCGCCGCCGTAGTGACCACCCACTGTGAACCGCTGAGCAGCGGCAGCGTTGGCAGATACTTTTCAGCGAGCACAAGTTGTAACTCTTTGAGAATCTCAAGCCGCTTGGCGCTGTCAACTTCAGTGGATTCAGCCACCAGCAAGTCGATAACCTCTTCTGCATAGAAGTGCTGGCCGATGAAGCTGTTCTCGTTGAAGAACGGGTTCAAGAAGTTGTCGGCATCCGGGAAGTCCGGGAACCAGCCCATGTGATACACCGGATAGGCATCGTTGCGACGCTCAACCACATACGTCGTCCATTCGGTGGCTTGCAGATCCACAGTGAACAGCCCAGAGGACTCCAACTGCTGCTTGATCAAGCCATACTCCTGATCGGATGAAGAGCCGTAGTGATCCGGGTTGTACTGCAGATGCAGTTCAACCGGAGTGGCCACCCCAGCGGCATCAAGGTATGCCTTGGCTTTGTCAAGGTCTGGCTTGTCGCCATAAGTGTCGCAAACCGAGGTGGTAGCGCCAGGATACGACAAAGGCACATAACCGCATAGCGGGATGAACTGGCCTTTGTAGATGTCTTTGGACAACGCATCACGATCCACTAAAGAGGCGACAGCTTGGCGAATGGCGAACTTCTGCTCGTCGGTGTCACCAGGCTGGGTGTGGAAGTTGAACGCGATGTAGCGAATCTCGCCACCCTCTTCTTGCCACACCTTGACCCTGCTGTCAGCCTGCAAACTTTCAATATCGGTCGGGGTCAAAGAGCGGTACGCCACGTCGATTTCGCCGCCGACTACAGACAGTTTCAGGTTGGTGGCATCGGTGAACGTCTTGAGCGTCACCCCGCCGTTCTGGACTGTGCCATGTGCGCCGTTGTAATCCGCGTACGGCGCGAACTCAACGGTGTCATTGAGCCGGTAGGTGGTGATGGTGTATGGGCCAGAGAAAGCGTTGGCAGCGACGATGTCGTTGTCAGGGGTGAGGTCAGTGGCACTCAGCACTTCTTCATCAACAATCGGGCCAGTGTTAGTGGCCAGCACCTGCAGCCAAGTCTGATCGTTCGGGTTCTTCAGCTTGAACACCACCGTGAGATCGTCAGGCGTAGTGATCGAATCGAGGTTTGAAAGCAACGAGGCTGGGCCTTGCGGATTGTCGATGGCGACAACGCGATCAAAACTGAACTTCACATCAGAACTGGTAAGAGCATGGCCGTTGGCGAACTTCAAACCGCTCTTCAGCGTACAAGTGAACTCAATTGGAGTGGTGAACTCACACTTTTCTGCGGCGTCTGGCACCGGGACTTTAGAACCTCCAGCGAACTTGTAGAGGAACTGGAACACCTGAATCTGAATAGCGAACGAGCCCTTATCGTAGGAACCGGCAGGATCAATGGTGGTTGTCTTGTCAGTGGTGCCCACGATGATGGACTGCGCTTCGGTTCCAGTGGTGACTGTGCCGTCTTCTGGCTTGTCACCACTGCAACCGTTGAGCGCCAACACAGCGGACAGCCCGATGGCTAAACCCGCTAAGGCCTTCTTGGAAGCCATGATTAACCTTTCTGATTGGTTTTAGCCCGCCTAAGCGGGAAAATGTATCCGACTAGCTTTTCACAATTTTCTCCGTAACAACACCTATCTCACTATGTGGAACGGTAAAAATTGTGTTACAGCGAACATCAATTAGCTTTACCGATACACTAAATAGCTTTACCAAAGCATTAATTCTCATCTGAAATGATTTAATCTCAGATTATATATTGAGGTGCGGCTAGGCATTTTGCGTCAACTCGGCCCGCCCCCATGCAACTGCAGGTTTATTCAAATACTTATTCAAAGATGACGGTACGCACCCCATCGAGCAGGATACGATGTTCGGCGAAAAGCCGTACGGCGTGCAGCAGCGTAGTGGATTCGATGTCCCGGCCTAGTTCCCGCAACGCTTCTGAGCCTTTGGAGTGATCCACCGGCAAAACGGATTGCGCGATGATCGGGCCTTCATCCAAATCGCCGGTGACGAAATGGGCGGTTGCACCAATGAGCTTCACACCGCGGGCGTGTGCCTGCTTGTATGGGTTAGCGCCCTTGAACCCAGGCAGGAACGAATGGTGGATGTTTATGGCTTTCCCAGCCAGAAAATCGCACAAATTAGGGCTGAGAATCTGCATGTAGCGAGCCAACACCACCAGTTCTATGCCCTGTTCCACCACCACATCGCGGATGCGTTGCTCCGCTGCAGCCTTGGTGTCGGGGAAGATTACTCGGTGCTCAAAAGGCACACCGTAGAATCCGGCCAATGGAGCCAGTTTTTCGTGGTTGCCGAGTACCAGTTTCACATCAATGGGCAGCGTTCCTGCATACTGCCGTCCCAGTAGCGCCGCCAAAGTGTGTGAGGCTTGCGAGACTAATATCAAAGTGCGGGTCGGTCTGCCCACCTCATCAATCACCAATGTGCCATTCAACTGTTGTGCAATTACTTCAAGTGCCGCTGCCAACGCCTCATGCCCCGAATCGTGTTCCACTTGGATACGGGTGAAAAACCGGCCGGTGTCTGGGGAGGAATACTGCTGTAGCTCGGTAATGTTGCCGCACACGCTCACAATCGCGCCGGTGAGCGCGTACACGATGCCTGGTTTGTCACTACACGAGAACGTGACCACTGAATGGTTCACCGCCATGGCACTACCCCCGCACTTTCAGCCCAGAGAGCACCATCTCGGGGTGGAGGCGGAACAGCAAACTCATCTCGGGGCCCATGCCGAAGCCGCATTCGTCGCACACCCCGGCATCTTGACCGGGACAGTGCATGATACGGGTGCCGTCGGAGGTTACGAAGTTGGATATCCAGCAGGCGCGATGGTCAGCGAAAGAGCGGGGGTCGCGCAACAGTTTCATACCCGCCTGAGAGTTCATAATCGGGTATCCCGCCTGTTTTAGGGCGATAGCGGTGGCGATGATTTCGGCGCGCACCTCAGGCGGCACTATCAGGCCGCGATCCTCGTAAGGCACGTAAAAGCTGAATGACAAGCGGTTTAGCTTGGGGTGATTCTTCACCAACTCGGCCACTTTGGGGAAGTCGCGCCAGTTGTGCGCAGTGACCGTCATGTTGACGTTCATGTTGGGGTGGGAGGACTCCGCGATGTTTTTCATGGCTCTGGCGAACGTGCCGGGGCCGCGCTGATAGTCGTGTTCGGCCTCTAGGCCGTCGATGCTAATCCAAATCAGGTCGGGGTGTATGTTGATGGGCTGTTGCGCGTTGGTGGTCACTGTAGTGGAGAAGAATCCGATTTCGCGCGCCAAATCAATCAGCGAGTTCAAGTCAGCGCCGCGCACCCGGTCTCGCCACAGCAACGGTTCCCCGCCCTCAAAGTCGACGATTCGGCTGCCCGCCTCGTAGCTGAACTTCAACTGCTCGCGCACCTCGTCGTAGGTCATGGTGGAGACATACGGCCCTTCGCGCACCACGTTGCAGTGTTTGCACTTCAGATTGCAGCGGTCGGTGATGAAGATTACGGATTGCAGCGGGTGGCGTTGCCCCAACAGCTTGCAGCGGAAAAACCACCAAGCGTAGTACGGCAGCTCGGTTAGGAGCCGCAACAACTCCCCGAATACGGGAACATGCAACAGTTTCTTACGCAACGGCATTGCATCACCACCTAACGAAACTGGCCAGCGCCAGTATAGTCACGAAATACATCAACAGATTACGCGAAAGATACCAACGCACCATGAACCAATCGATGCCGAACTTGCGTATCAACTCCCAATCACCGCAGGGGCCATACCAAGGCTTCGGGGGGTAATCTACGGCGGGATGGTCTACGTATTCCCTTATCAAACGCCAAAACTCGAATGTGACCGGCAAGGTGAGCGCCACTGCGAGTGAGAGCTTGGTGAGCGCACCGTATGCCACCCCTAGGCCGACCGCTGCGTATGAAGCGATTAGCAGGCCAGCCGCCACCCACAACCCGCGCGCTTTAGAGCCGAGCGCTACCACTAGGGTGGTGCGCTCAGCGGCTTTGTCTGGGTCAAAATCCATGATGGCGTGGGCGTTCAGAATGTTGATGGTGAGCAGCCCGGACGGGATGGACACCCAAATCGCCACCGCATCCACGCGCCCACAAGCCACAAAATACGCCGCACTCACCAACACTGGCCCGAAGATGATGCCCGTAACCACCTCGCCGAGCCCGTGGTACGAAAGTCGAAGCGGCGGCCCGGAGTAGAGATAACCCAGCACTAGCGCCACCCCGGCGAAAGCAACCGTTCCGTAGCCGCGGAAAACGAACACCACTACTCCAAATCCGGCGGCGATAGCTAGGAACCCGGCTCCGGCTTTCGCCACGTCTTTGATGGTGAGGCCGTCCGTGAGGTAGGCGCATTTGCCCATCCGGGCGCGAATGCCGCCATCGGCTAAAGCCTGCCGTCTGGCCACCGCCCCACCGGTGTAATCGAAGTAATCATCCAACAGATTCAAGCCGGAGTGGGCGAATGCGACCCCGATGAAACCGCACAACGCCGCCCATACGTTAAAACTGCTGGGGGCATCCGCTGGGGCATAAACCCATGTTGACAACGCCAACAGCGTACCCAGCAGGTATGGGGTCA
>JAITED010000151.1 GCA_031282235.1 Propionibacteriaceae bacterium
GCAACGAGTTCGCTATCGCCGCCGGGCTGGAGGGCGCCGATCTGAGCGCTTTCCAGACCTGCTATGATAACCGCCGCAGTGAGGATTTTGTGAAGGCCGTGGCCACTAACGCACTCGCCGACGCGGTGAGCGCCACACCGGCGTATTTGGTCAACGGTGAGCCGCTGGGGTTCACCACCCTGGAGCTTACTAATGGGCGCGTTTCGGAGGAATCTTTACGTACCGCCATCAAAGCCATCATCACCCCGGAGGGCACAGACGCCGCACTTAATGCGGTAAAGAGAACAGGAGCAGCAGATGAGTAAGCGTAAAGCACCCGTATATCCGACGAACTCAACCGGCATATCAAAGCGTGAACAACTGCGGCAGCAACAGGCTGCGGCGGCGCGCGCTGCCCAGACGAAACGGATTATCACTTTCGCAGTGGTCAGCGTGGCGGTAGCGGCACTCGTCATCGCTATCGTGGTGGTGGCTTTGAAAACTCGCAGCCAAAACACCCCCACCAATCCGGTGACTCCCGGCGCCCAAATCACCCCGCCGCACGTCAGTTCCGACGGCTACTCCGTCATCGCCAACCCCGGCAAAGCTAAAGACGGCGCTATCACCCTTGAGATACACGCCGACTACCAGTGCCCGGCGTGCGCCGATTACGAGACCTACTTCGGCACGGTGTTCGAGGAGTTAGCAGAACGCGGCGACATCGAACTGCGCATGCACCCGCGCACTATGGTGGGCGATGAAATCGTCCACAACGACTCGTCACAACGCGCTAACATCGCGGCGACTTGCGCCGATACGGTGGATAAGTTCCTTGACATGCACAAAACCATCTTCGCTAACCAACCAGAACGCGAGGGTACGGGCTACACTGACGTCCAACTGCGCGAAACTTTCCCGCAGCTGGCTGGAATCACTGGCGAAAACCTTACGAAATACCTCCAGTGCTACGACGCACGCCAGACCAACGATTGGGTAACGGCAGCCGAAGTTGAAGGCTTGCACCATCAGTTGCCTGACACCAGTTTTGCCAACGGCATTGATGCCACCCCCACGTTCCTCGCAAACGGCAAGCTGGTTCCTAACGCCACCTTGGCTGCCACCCAACCGAACGCTGACGCCGTACTGGCCGCGCTGCGCGCCGTCGCTGAAGCATAGCGGGGCAACTCGCGCTAACATTGGCTAGTGAATAGCGCATGGCAGGTGCCCGAACAGCCGAGTTTAGCGGGGCTGGAAAACAAGTGGTCGCTTAAATGGCAGGAAGCCGGGACGTATCGTTTCCAGCGTCCGGCTGAGCGCAAGCAGGTGTTCGCTATCGACACCCCGCCGCCCACGGTATCGGGGTCGCTGCACGTCGGACACGTATTCAGCTACACCCACACCGATGTGATAGCGCGCTACCAACGGATGCGCGGCTTAGCGGTGTTCTATCCGATGGGGTGGGACGACAACGGCCTGCCCACCGAACGCCGGGTGCAGAACTTTTACGGCGTACGCTGCGACCCGTCCATCCCATACGACCCCAATTTCACACCGCCGGAACGCCCCGATGCGAAGCGGCAACTGCCGATTAGCCGCCGTAACTTCATTGAACTGTGTCAACGCTTGACGCAGGTGGACGAGCAAGTGTTTGAGGATCTGTGGCGGCACCTAGGGCTGAGCGTCGATTGGGATACGTTATACGCCACCATCTCCCCGGCTGCGCAAGCTGTGGCGCAGCGGGCGTTTTTGCGCAACTTAGCGCGCGGTGAGGCGTATCTGTCATACGCCCCGACGCTGTGGGACGTGACTTTCGGCACCGCCGTTGCGCAAGCTGAGTTGGAGGATCGTGATTACCCTGGGTTTTACCACCGGGTAGCGTTCCACCAGCCAGACGGCACGCCGGTTTATATCGAAACCACCCGCCCCGAACTGCTGGTGAGCGTGTGCGCCCTCATCGCCCACCCCGACGATACCCGTTATCAGGGGCTATTTGGCAGCACTGTTAAGGCGCCGCTGTTCGATATTGAAATCCCGGTATTGGCGCACCCAGCGGCAGAACCCGACAAGGGAGCGGGCATCGCCATGTGCTGTACGTTCGGTGACTTGACGGACGTCACTTGGTGGCGGGAACTCCAACTACCCACCCGTACCGTCATCGGTCGGGATGGCCGGTTGCAGGCCGAAACCCCGGATTGGGTGGGCAACGCTGCTGCCTATCAGGCGGTGGCTGGCAAAACCACCTACTCTGCCCGCGAAGCCGTGGTGGCGCTGCTGCGCGAAAGCGGCGATTTGGTGGGCGAGCCGACCCCAACCATGCGGAAAGCGAACTTCTACGAAAAGGGCGACAAGCCGTTAGAGATTGTGGCCACCCGGCAGTGGTATCTCACCAATGGGGGTCGTGACTTGGAGTTACGCGCCGCGCTGCTGGAGCGCGGCATGGAGTTGGAGTTCACCCCGGATTACATGCGGCACCGCTACCTCAACTGGGTGGAGGGGCTGAACGGGGATTGGCTGGTGAGCAGGCAGCGTTTCTTTGGGGTGCCGTTCCCCATCTGGTATCCGCTGGATGCCGCTGGGGAACCGGATTGGGAACACCCCATCTGCGCCAGTGAGGACGCACTGCCCGTTGACCCGATGAGCCAGCCCGCCCCCGGATACACCGAAGCTGAGCGCGACGTACCCGGCGGTTTCACCGCTGACAAGGATGTGATGGATACTTGGGCTACGTCCTCCCTCACTCCCCAAATCGCCTGCGGTTGGGGCGTGGACGATGAACTGTTCAAGCTCACGTTCCCGATGGATATGGCGCCGCAAGCCCACGACATCATCCGTACTTGGCTGTTCACCCGCGTAGTGCGCTCCCATCTGGAGCACAACTCGCTGCCTTGGAAGCACGCCACCATCTCCGGTTTCGTGGTTGACCCCGACCGCAAAAAGATGAGCAAATCTAAAGGCAACGTGGTGGTGCCCACCGAGATTCTGGAACGCTTCGGTTCGGATGCGGTACGGTGGCGGGCGGCGATGGCGCGCCCCGGCGCTGACTCGCCGTTCGACGAATCCCAGATGAAAGTGGGGCGCCGCCTAGCGGTGAAGATACTGAACGCCTCCAAATTCGTACTGGGTTTGGGAGCAACCGAGCCGCTGAGCGCGGTGAGCGAACCAATCGACTTAAGCCTATTAGAATCACTAAAAGACGTAGTGAAAAGGGCTACTGTCGCGTTTGAGGCATACGATTACACCACCGCCCTAGAGGTGAGCGAAGCGTTCTTCTGGAGTTTCTGCGACGACTACTTGGAGTTGGTGAAAGAGCGCGCCTACGGTGCTAAATCTGCCGCTGACCCCACTCTCGCTGCTGGCACCTCCCCCGCTGACCCCGCTGGAGCGTCTGCCCGCGCCGCCCTGCAGTGCGCGCTATCAATCCTGCAACGTCTTTTCGCCCCGTTCCTCCCGTTCGTCACCGAAGAAGTGTGGAGTTGGTGGCAAACTGGCTCCATCCACCACGCCCCTTGGCCGAATGTCACCGAAATCTCTACCAGCGGCGATGCCGCCCTGCTGGATTACGTAGCGAGCGCCCTAGTGACCATCCGTGGCGTAAAAAGCGAAGCCAAAGTGTCGCTGAAAACCCCGGTAGCGCACGTAGTCTTCACCGGCTCCCCCGCTGCCCTAGCCGGGCTACGGCTTGCCGAACCCGACCTAAAAGCCGTAGGCACCATCACCGGCCCCATCGAATACGTAACCTCCAACACCCCCCTAACCGCAACCGTAGAACTTTCAGATTTGGGATAACAAAGAGTTGATGACTAAGGCAGCTGCCTCGTCGGGGTCGTAGCGAGGGGATGACTGGATGGCTAACTCGTCTGAGTCGTGTCGAAAATCTGGGGTGGCAAGTTTGGCCTGAAGATTGGCGATAGCGGTTTTGGTGGTGTAGCCGTAAGGACGGTAGGGGGCGAATGCGCTCAGCACTTGAGTGGGTTCGAGCGAGGTTTGGGTGAGCGCCAACCACAGGTCGAATAAATCACGGCCTTTGGAGCGCTGGTAAAGTGCCCGCAGCTTTGTAGCAATTAACTCCGGCAACTGGAATGTGCGCACCGCAGCTTCTCCTGCCCACCAAGGCGATACGACCTGAAAATACCGTTCCACTACTGGCAGAGCAGGAGAGCGCTCGTGGGTGTTAACTTCGATTTTGATTCGCAGTAGCGTGCCGGTCTGGCTAGTGGTGCGCCAAAACACTTTCGGGTGCTCACTGATTCTTGAGCGCACATCGAATCCAAGGGTGCGGCCTAAATCAAGCAGCGTTCCGGTCAACTCTCCGATACCACCGGAGGTAGTGCGAACGTAATCTAAATCTTCGCTGTAGCGCAATGGTTGCGGTAGATGGAGTTTATGCAGCGCAGTGCCGCCCCGAAAAACCAACTCTTGACCAAGATAAGGGTCGGTAGCTACAGCACAGATTGCCCGCGACAAGAGTAAGTCTTGTTCAATCTGGTCTGCGCTAGCCCAGGGGTGGGTGATGCCCCAAGCGGCGATATCGTTTAAGGAAAGCATGATGTCACTCCACAGCCACGGTTGTGTTCAGGCGTATGTTCCATCTGGCATCAAGGTCGCCGTTAAACGCCAAGGATGGGTGCAAACGCGATGAGGTAGGCGATAAACCGGAAACATACGCGGCGAGCGCATCCAAACGGTGAACCGTGAACTCCTCTACAATCCAGCCGATACGCCGTACCGCAGCGTCCGGGTATCGCGCTGCGAGCTTGGCGAGCGTCTGGTCATCTAGGCCGGTCTCGTCTGCTAAATCAACTAGCACTGTGACCACGTTATCCAACCCACCTGAGATTGCGAGGTCGGAAGCGACGTCAAACGCCGTCACCTCAGGGCTAGAGATACGGTATGCCCCTGCACGAGCCATACGCGAGACCGTGGGCAGTTCGGAGATACGTGAGCGCTCATGGAACACCAGCCGCGTCCGACCAACCTGGCGTTCTCGAATCATCTTAGATGTGGCGATGTGCGTCACCTGCGGCGCATGATGAGCCGCACCATAAAGAGCTGCCGCCGCTAGCCAACCGACATAATAAGTGGCTCCCAGATACGTCATGAGAGCATCAATAAACTCTGCCGCAGGAGAACCACCCCACCCCCGGAACTCTGGCGGAACTGGCACCCACAAACCGCGAGCAGGGGTCATCCACTCTCCGCGTCGCTTTGCTGCGCTCAACCGCTGCGGCACCTGAGCAAGCGGCACAGCTAGCATCTGGGCAACCTCAGCGGTAGTCAACGCCGCAATACCCCGAGATAACGCCCAGTCAGCCGCTTGCGCGGTGCGTGGCGCACTGGAAGTAGCCTTTATCTTCATATTGCATATTCTCACGTTTTTTGTGAGGTTATGCAAGCTGGAGTTTAGTGACTAGGCAGTTAGCCAGTGGGTGAGCCAGCGTTTTAGGGTTTCGGCATCGTTTGGCAAGTCTGTTACGTGCCGGGGGCGGCTTAGCAGGTCGGAGAAGCGCTCTGGGGTGGGGGGGTCGAAACCTACGGCTTCGCGGATGGTGGCGGTGAACTTTATCGGGAGTGCGGTTTCATAAGCGATTATGGGGGTGGTGACTTCGCCTGCGGCTTGTAAGGTGGCGGCGACGTGTAAGCCGTCGGCGGTGTGGGGGTCGATTAGGAGTTGGTGGGTGCGCCAATAGTGCGCGATGGTCGCCACTCGGTCGGCGTGGCTGGAGGCTCTGGCCACGATGCCGAAGCGGGCGCGTTGGTTGCGGAACGCGGCATCGGTTGAGAGGTCGAAATGTCCATGCTCTGCTTGCTGGAACAGTGCGGCGGTGCGGTCTGAATCGCGGTCTACTAGGTCGAAGATAAAACGCTCTAGGTTGGAGGCTTTGGAGATGTCCATAGAGGGGCTGGAGGTGGCGTACGTATTCGCACTGCTCCGCGGGCGATACACCCCGGTGGCGAAAAACTCCGCTAAAACGTTGTTTTCGTTGGTGGCTAGTATCAACGCATCGACGGGTAGCCCCATCTGACGCGCCACATGTACGCTCAGAATGTCGCCAAAGTTTCCAGTGGGCACTGCGAAACTGATACGGGTGGTCTCGTCGGGGGCGACCTGTAACCAAGTGGCGAAAGCGTACACCACCTGCGCCAGCAGTCGGGCGACGTTGATGGAGTTCACCGCCCCGATGTGATGGGCGGCCTTGAAATCTGAATCCCGGTTGATGGCTTTCACCAAATCCTGGCAGTCATCGAATACGCCGTCGATGGCGATGTTGGCGATGCTGGGAACGTCGATGCCATACATCTGCGCTTGTTGGAACGGTGTCATACGGCCACGCGGTGTGAGCATCGCCACTTTCACTCGGCTCAAGGAACGCATCGCCTCCTCAGCGGAACTGCCGGTGTCGCCAGAGGTGGCCCCCAACACGGTGAGCCAAGTATCTCGCCTAGTCAGCTCATACTCAAACAACTGGCTCAGCAGTTGCATCGCCAAATCCTTGAACGCCGCCGTCGGGCCGTATGACAGGTGCGCCAACCAGAGTTGCCCGTCGGTGCCCACCGCAGTGACCGGGGTCACCACTTGCGAACCAAACACTGTCTCGCTGTAAGCAGCCGCACACAATGAGCGCAACTCCGCATCGGGGATGTCGCTTAAGAACAGCCGTAGCACTTCGTATGCCAGCCGGGCGTACCCCTGTTCGGCGAGCAGCACCCGCCAAGCCGCCAACGTTGCCGCGTCCACCTGCGGATACGACTGCGGCACGTATAACCCGCCATCAGCCGCCAACCCCTCCAACAGCACATCGCGGAACGCTAAGCAGGCAGTGCCCCTGGTGGATTGATAACGCATGGGTATAAGGGTATCCGAACTCCGAGTGTTATCTTGTGCCAGCGGAGCCCCGCCCCGAATATTCAGCACCGTCAATAGCGAGCCAAGGGGCAGTTAATCGGAAGCCACAGGTGAGTCTGGGTAGACTCGTAACTATGTTTAGACGCTTTCGCGCTGCTTTGTTGGCTGCCCCGCTGCTTACGCTACTGCTCAGTGGGTGCAGCGGCGAGCCCCAGAATCAGCCAACTGTGTCGCCGGAGGATCTCACCCGTTTCACTCCGGAGCCGGTGTTTTACTCGCCGTTGACGGGGGTGGAGGTGGCCGATGCGGCCACCGCTACGAAGCCAGTGCTAGCGGCGATGGTGGAGAATCTGCCGTATTCGCGCCCCCAGTCGGGGCTGATGGATGCCGGGGTGGTGTTTGAGGCGATTGCGGAAGCGGGCATCACCCGTTTCGTGGTGCTCTATCAGGAGGCCGAACCGGCGCTGATTGGGCCGATACGCAGCGCCCGGCAGTATTTCATCGAGTGGATGCACGGATTCGACGCGGCGCTGGCGCGTTGCGGCGGCTCGAAAGAAGCGCGTCAAGCTATGGAGAGTGGAGCATACGGGGTTGACCTCGATGAGATTACGAACAGCGCCAGCGCGTACTGGCGTGAGAGCGCCAAAGAAGCGCCGCACAACATGTACACCGACTACGCGCACTTAAAAGCGTTGCTGGATAAGCGCAACAAAATCACCTCTACGTTCACCCCTTGGCCGCGCCAAGACGGCGCGCCCGCCAGCAACCCCACCGCTACCGTCATTGATTTGGACATCAGTTATGACGAGTACCTCAACCACTACGAGTGGGACGCTGCCAGCAATACGTATCTGCGCTGGCACGGCAGCGAACCGCATTTAGACCGCGAACAAGGGCAGTTACACCCGGCAGTGGTGATTGGTTTGCGGGTCGCGGAGTGGACGGTGAATGAGGGCGACGGCAACCGGCAGCGTATCACCACCTCCGGCAGCGGTTCGGCCTACATCTTCCAAAACGGCACCGTCACTGAGGCCACTTGGATAAAAGACTCCAGCGCTGAAATGTTGCGTTTCGTGGACGCTGCCGGTGCTGACATCCCCCTAAACCGGGGTCAAGTGTGGATTACTGCTGTCCCCAACGAAAATGCGATCACTTGGCGGTAACTACTTAGATGACAACTTCACCCTTCTCCAGTTCACAACCCAGCGCCCGGTGGCGCGCCGGGCTCGCAATCACCGCAGTAGTCAGCGGTTTCGCAGCGCTCACCGTACTCGTATTTTTGGTGCGCGCAAACGGTCCGGTAGCGGCCAACTGGCCACTGACGTGGGAGTTAGACTACGTGGACAACTCGGTGCTTTTCGCATTCGCGCGCGACGTGTTCACCGGGGCACCGTTGGATTGGCACTTCTCACCTCAGGTCTACTTCTTCCCAGAGATTCCCATCTCGCTGTTGGCTTACGCGCTGTCGGGTGGGGAGTTGCTGTGGTATTACGTCGTCAGCGCCGCGCTCAACAATGCGCTACTACTGCTGGTGCTCATCTGGTGCGTCAAAACCCTCTGGCCACAGCAGAGCTGGGGCGGTGTGTTGGCGCGGGCCACCTGCGCGGGGCTGCCGCTGCTGATACTGCCGTGGTTGGCGCACTCGACTAGCAAAATAGTCTCTTTCCATATCGGCCAACCGTTGCTTTTCCATCTGGGACCGAACTACTACATCGGCATCTATCTCCTGGCTTTCACCGTGCCAGTGGCCTTGGCTGCCAGCAGCAAAAGAAAACGAATCCTAGCGTTGGTGCTATACGCCATGACCGCAGCCTGCGACCCGTTGTTGGTGGCGCTCACCGCTCCGGCTATCGCCCTAATCGCCCTTAGGGTGTGGCGATACTCCGGCTGGTCAGCGTGTAAACGACTCATTCTTCCCGGAACTGTCGCTGTCGGAGTTGCCGCCGCCATCTATCTGTTGGCTTTCCGCGCCACCGGTTTAGCGGCCAATTCAATCACCGACGGCTACATGTTCTCACTGCGCCGCGCTGGGGGTGCTATCGGCGGCGTACTGCTCGGGTTGGTGGAACTCTTTCTACAAACTCCCCCACTCGCCCTAGTGATAGTGGGCTCATGGGTGGTGATAGGCCGACTGTGTTGGGTCGGTTGGCACGACCCCGCCATGCTGACAACCCCCGATGGGCACGCTCGGCTTTATCTAGCGCTAATGCCCTTGTCAGGATATACGGCGATGATAGTGCTACTCGCCGCCCACTTCTGGTACAGCTGGCTGTTGCTGGTGGGGGCGATAGTCTCCGCTTTGCTGCTGGCCTTGCCCGACAAAGCCGTCAAACTGAGCGTGATAGTCGGATACGGCCTAACAACGCTGATTCTGATTGCACAGTTGCTGCTACAGGACCAGACGAGCCCCTATTTCACCTACAGCAACCCGGTGGCGCGCTGTTTCGACCAACAGTTGCCCGCCGGTTCCAGCTACTGCACTGGCACGCAAGGCTGCCGCGCGCTCAGCGTGCAAGCGCACGCTGATTGGAACCTGATTCAACTAGCGCACCCGGGTCTAGGGGTAAGTTTTTGGCTAGAAAATGTGGCTCCGGCATACGATGACCAGCCCATCCATACGCTGGTGGTTGTCCCGGCCGAGTTTGCGGCTGACGAGGTGAAAGGGCTAGTGGAATCCCGTTTCGGGGCGCCAAACCTGATGCAAACCTGCAGCGGCACCACAGCAGAGATTTGGACGTATCCCTTTGACCTCAAGGAGATAGTCAACTCTTAAACGTGCGCTTAGGCGGCGCGGCGCAGTGGGTCGAGTTTCGCGGCGCTGGTCAATACGTAGGTGGGGGGAGCAATGCCCCGTACACACTGGGCGGTGACGATGACTTTCCCAATCTCGCTGCGGCCGGGGACTTCGTACATCACATCCAGCAGGATTTCCTCTAGGATGGCGCGCAGGCCGCGCGCTCCGGTGCCGCGCTCCATCGCTTTGGCGGCCACCAATTCGATAGCTTCCTCGGTAATCTCCAGTTTCACGCCGTCAATCTCGAACAGCCGCACGAACTGTTTCACGATGGCGTTACGCGGCTCCACCAAGATGCGCCTCAGCGCCACCTCATCCAGTTTTGGCACCGATGCAATCACTGGCAGCCGACCGATAAACTCCGGAATCATGCCGTATTGGTGCAAATCCTCCGGGCGCACTTGCGTAAATGGATCACCGACCACGGCCACCTCGGATTCGCCGGTGGTGAACCCCACCGCGCGTTTGCCGATGCGTGCGTTTATGACATCTTCCAGCCCCGCGAACGCGCCCCCGACGAGGAACAGGATGTTGCTGGTGTCCATCTTCAGGTAATCCTGATGCGGATGTTTCCGACCCCCTTGGGGCGGCACCGAAGCCACCGTGCCTTCCAGTATCTTCAACAGCGCCTGTTGCACCCCCTCACCGGACACGTCACGGGTGATGGAGGGATTCTCGGCTTTACGAGCCACTTTGTCGATTTCGTCAATATAGATGATGCCCGTTTCGGCACGTTTGATGTCGTTATCGGCAGCCTGAATGAGTTTCAACAGAATGTTTTCGACGTCCTCACCCACATAACCAGCTTCGGTGAGGGCGGTGGCGTCCGCGATAGCGAACGGTACGTTGAGCATCCGCGCCAACGTTTGCGCCACATACGTTTTCCCGCAACCGGTGGGGCCGATGAGCAGCACGTTCGATTTCGCCAACTCCACATCTTCATCACCTTGGGCGCTGCGCACCCCCAACCGCTTGTAGTGGTTATACACCGCCACCGCGAGCGCCTTTTTGGCGGCTTCCTGCCCGATGACGTACTGGTCGAGAAAGGCGTGAATTTCGGCAGGTTTCGGCAGTTCGGGCGGGGTGGGAGTGGCACCAAACTGCACCACTTCCTCGTTGATGACCTCGTTGCACAGATCTACGCACTCGTCGCAGATATATACGCCCGGCCCCGCGATGAGCTTCCGAACCTGCTTCTGGTGCTTGCCACAAAACGAGCATTTGTAAAGACCTGCGTCACTGCTCATACGGCTCATAACACCCCCCGCCTTTCGCATCATTGGTTCGATACGGTTTTAAGTATCGGCTCTTTCGTCAATCTTCTATCATCTCGGTAGCAATAACCCGGCTTCGACCCCGAATTGGGGGGCGAGTCTTAACGCACAGTTGAGACCCAACCCCGCGCTAGCCGACGACGGCGCTTCAGTTAAGCCCTTTCAGGCTCGGCAAAATCTCGTCTATCAGCCCGTATTCCACGGCCTCTGCGGCGGTGAGGAACTTGTCACGCTCCACATCGAGATGCACCTGGTCGAGCGGTTTGCCGGTGTTGGCAGCAATCATCTGCTCCATCAGGGCACGAATCCTGGTGATTTCACGCGCCTGTATCTCTAGGTCGGACGATTGCCCGTAACTGCCCTCAGAGGTGGCGGGTTGATGAATCAGAATCCGCGAGTTCGGCAACGCCAACCGCTTCCCCCTAGTGCCCGCCGCCAGCAGCACCGCAGCCGCAGAAGCCGCTTGGCCGAGACACACCGTTTGGATTTCGGGTTTGATGTAGCGCATGGTGTCGTATATCGCAGTGAGTGCGGTGAACGACCCACCGGGCGAGTTCAGATAGATGCTGATTTG
>JAITED010000007.1 GCA_031282235.1 Propionibacteriaceae bacterium
CTAGCTGGCTACGTATTTGCTGCCGCTGGCCCAGGGGAATCGTCTACTGATTTGAGTTGGGACGGGCAGACGTTCGTATACGAATGCGGCGAACTGTTGGGCGAATCCGAGCGGTTCCCGGTTGCAGCCAGCGGCACCACCGTTGACCTAGACCTCAGGCGGCTTGTTGGGGAACGGCTGCGGCAGGGCAGTTTTGATGACAACCGCCGCAGTGTGGCTGCGGGGATACGGCCAGAGTATGACAGCTATGTCGAGCACGTCATTACCCTTGACCCACCCAGCGGCGATTTGGGGTTGCAGCGGAAAGTTGACCGGTTTCCGTTCGTACCCGATGACCCGGAGCGGTTAGCACAGGATTGCTACGAGGCGTATCACATTCAGGTGTATGGCCTTGCCAGACGCTTAGAGGCCATCGGCTCCACCACGAAAGCCATCATTGGGGTTTCCGGCGGGTTGGATTCCACCCACGCTCTCATCGTGGCGTGCAAGGCTATGGATTTGTTGGGGCGCCCCCGCTCGGAGGTGTTGGCGTATACCATGCCCGGCTTCGCCACCACCGCACACACCCGAAACAACGCCGAACGGTTAGCGCGGGCGCTGGGGGTGAGCTTTGACACCATCGACATCCAACCGGCGGCGCTGCAAATGCTCACCGACATGGGGCATCCGTATGCGCAGGGGCAGCCGGTGTACGACGTGACCTTTGAGAACGTGCAGGCCGGGCTACGCTACGACTACCTGTTCCGCTTAGCTAACCAGCATGGCGGTATCGTGGTCGGCACCGGCGATTTAAGCGAACTAGCGCTGGGGTGGTGCACATACGGCGTTGGCGACCAGATGAGCCACTACGGCGTGAACGCCGGGGTGCCCAAAACTTTGATGCAACATCTGATTCGGTGGGTAGTGTCCACATCTCAGTTCGATGCTGCTACAAACGAGGTGCTGCTCAGCGTACTGGACACCGAGATCACCCCAGAACTGATTCCCACTAAACCCGGCGAAAAACCCCAAAGCACCCCCGGCACCATCGGCCCATACGAGCTACACGATTTCACCCTGTTCCATACGCTGCGGCGTGGCGATGGCCCTGGCCGTATCGCATTTTTGGCCGAACACGCCTGGGCCGATGCCGCCACCGGCAGTTGGCCAGTGGGCTACCCCGACACCGACCGCCCGGCCTACCCCCTTGCCGAAATCCGCCGTTGGCTCCAAGTCTTTTACCGCCGCTTCATCACCAACCAGTTCAAGCGCTCCGCGCTCCCCAACGGCCCCAAAGTCACCTCCGGCGGCGCACTAAGCCCCCGCGGCGATTGGCGTATGCCCTCCGACATCTCCCCCGCCCTCTGGCTAAACGAACTAGAGCGCGAAGTACCTGAAAGTTAGCGCAGCTTTTGGAATACGCAGTTGCCGCCTTGGGGGCGGTAGCCGAGCGCTACGTTGATGGAGAGCATGTAGTCATTTTCTTCGGCGTTCCAGGTGTAGAGCCGCTCACAGTTGGGGTTGGCTTTGGCTAGCGCTTGCAGGTTTAACGCTTTGATTAGCATCCCGAGCCGGTGGCCACGATGGGCGGCTAACACCACTGTTTCCTCTTGGTAGCCGAAGTTTGGGCGGGCGGGTTTCCAAGCCAGAATGGTGAGAGCCGCCAGTTCATCTGTTGCCTCATGGACAGCTACGCTCACCAAGCGGTGCCAGCCTTGAGCCTTTACTTTCTCTTGGTTGCGCCGCACCCGGTCGGCATCCCACACATCCTCTTGGAACTGTAAGTCGCCTTTCGGAGCATCGGTATAAATCTTGGTCATCAGCAGCGCGTAGCCATCAATATACGCCTCTGGAATTTCATCATCCCAAGTCAACGCGCGATAGCCAGTTGCTTTGGCACGCGATTCGCGTATGAACTGCTCTAAAGCATCGGGGACTACCGGCAGTGGGCACGCACTTAAACGCTCCACCTGCTCAAACGTATAACCATATTTGAGCGCGAACTGCATCCCCGGAGCAGAAGCGGGGGCGCTGCCTTGTCCGGTGGGTGCCAGCACCTGTTCGCCCGCATCGTCGGCAGCGCTGAAATCACCATCCCAATTGATAAGCACGCTGCGCCCGGCAAGGTCGGGATGGTTTTCGACAAAGTGCAACAGCGTGGTGCCGATACCTCGGCGCCGCCACTGCGGATGCACAATGACTGCAACTTCGGCCAGCTTCGAATCCTGAATATCCAAATCGCATTTGGCCACCCCAACGACTGACTGCGCCTCAACTCCTTCACCAACCACCGCGCACCACCAGCGATGCAGTTTTTCATGCTGGTCATTAAATGACAAGGGGATGTCGCTGGCGTCGCTCACCAAATCAGTGTTGCCGTAAAGCTCCAAGTTATGCGCGACATACACTTCCCGCGCGCCATCCTGTAACCACTGGTTATCCCCGGGATAGCTGATCGGTTGCTCCAGTTGTACGATACGAATACTCTGCTGTTTCACAACCCATAACCTTATCCGTACTCCGGTCAACAGCCTACTCAACCGCTGACTAAGAAACACCCCAGAAGTGGCGGTCTACTACTGCTGTGGCACGGCGGGAGATGCGGGCCCAATCGTCTAGCAGTTTGGACGCTTCGGATTTGCCGTAGCCCAGTAGCATCGCCACAGCGGCGATGTCGCGGGCATCGGTGGGGATTTGGTCGGAGGCGCGACCCCGTACCAGCATCACGGCGTTGCGCATTTGGGAGGCTCTCACCCAAGCGGCACCCAAGTCAGCAACCTCCGTAGCCGTGAACAAACCGGCGTTCACTAGCGCATTAAGCGCTAACTGGGTTGATGTAACTCGCAACTCCGGTATTTGGTGGGCGTAGCGCAACTGCGCCAACTGCACCGTCCATTCGATGTCAGCTAACCCGCCGGGGCCGAGTTTCAGGTTGCGTTCCCGCAGTTGACCGCCGCGCTCCCGGTCTACGCGTATCTTCAATCTGCGCACTTCGCGCACCCCGGCATCGTCCAAACCACCGGCTGGCCAGCGTATTTCATTGATGGCGGCGAGCAGTTCCTCCGCTAGCGCCAAGTCACCGGCACCGGCAGCGGCGCGCAGCAGCGCTTGAGACTCCCAAGTGAGCGACCAGCGCTGATAATACTTGAGGTAGCTGCTCAATGTCCGCACCAGCGCCCCATCCCGACCCTCCGGCCGCAAATCGGCATCAATCTCCAGCGCGGGGTCAGGGCCGGGCTGTTTGAGCAGCTCCCGCATCCGGGCAACAGTGGCAATCGCCGCCGCCAGACCGGCATCCGATACGTCATCTGGCACTACGAACATGCAGTCCGCGTCGGAGGAGTAGCCCAACTCGCCACCGCCCCAGCGCCCCATAGCGATTACGGCGATAGGCGGGGTATCCGGGTTCTCACTAGCGGCGATACGCAGCGCAGCGTCGATGGTAGCCCCGGCGAGGTCGCTTAACCCCTGCCCCACCTGCGGGGTGCTGACCACCTGGCCCACATCCCCCATTGCGATACGGAACAGTTCGCGCCGCCGCAGCGCCCGCAGTGCAGCGATAGCGGTGTCCGGGCGCTCGTGGCGCTCCACGATGCTGGTAAAAGCGACCATCAGGTCGTCATGGGTACGCGGAGTCAGTTCGTTGTCGTCTCCGAGCAGTTGCAGCATCGCCGGGTCACGGCGCAGCAACGGCACCGCGTATCGGCTCGACGACAGCAGTTTCGCTAGCCGTTCCGCCACTATGCCGGTGTCGCGCAGCAGGCGTAGATACCAATCGGAGCGCCCCACGTCCTCGCTCAACTG
>JAITED010000078.1 GCA_031282235.1 Propionibacteriaceae bacterium
CGCAATTCCCGTACACTTAACTAGAACCCACACTAAAATCCACGCAACCCCGCTGTGGAGACATCCTCAAAATGACTACGTCTTTCGCTGATGAGGTAGATACCGCAGCCACCGGTTTCACCCTGAAGCTCACCAACTTTGAAGGGCCGTTTGACCTGCTGTTGAAGCTGATAGCGAAGCACAAGCTGGACATCACCGAGGTGGCGTTGTCGCAGGTGACCGATGAGTTCATCGCGTATGTACGTGAACCGGGCCGGAGTTGGAACCTTGACCAGACCAGTTCATTTTTGGTGGTGGCGGCCACCCTGCTCGATATGAAAGCGGCCAAACTGCTGCCCGATGGCGAGGTGGAGGATTTGGCGGACGTCGCCGCTTTTGAGGCGCGCGATTTATTGTTCGCTAAACTGTTGCAGTATCGCGCTTTTAAGCTGTTGGCGGCGTGGATTGCTGGGCGAGTGAGCGATGAGAGCCACAACTACCCGCGTACCGTCGGATTAGACCCTGACTACGCCAAACTGTTGCCCGAAGTGGAGGTGCCGGGGGGAGCTGCCCGGCTGCAATCAATCATCAACCGGCTGTTTGCGGCGCCCGACTTGCCGCGTATTCCGGTGGAGCACCTGCACATCTCCCAAGTGAGCGTGACCGAGCAGGCGGCGCTGCTGGTGGGGCGGTTGCGCCGCGCTAAGGCGCTCACTTTCCGCTCCCTCACGCAGGACGTGAGCCGTGCGGTGGTCGTCGCCAGATTCTTAGCGCTACTGGAGTTGTATAAAGAGGGGTCGGTGGCGTTTGAGCAGTTACGGCCGCTGTCGGAGTTGACGATACGGTGGGTAGGCGCGGAGAACGGTACTATCACAATCGCCGATGACTACGACAGCGTTGCGACTGAAGCGGCAGTTAGCGCTGCTTCGGCTAGTGGTGCTTCGGCTAGCGGTGCTTCGAATAGCGGGGTCTCGAATACGGAAAGTGAGCGCGTATGAGCAGTTTGGAATCCCAGTTGGAGGCCGTGCTGTTGCTGGCCGATGAGCCGTTGGAAGTGGCGCGCCTCTCGGAGGCGGTCGCCGCACCCCCGGGGGACGTGAGCGCTGCGCTGGCCGCGTTAGCCGATTTTTACGATACGACCGGGCGCGGTTTCTGCCTGCGCGAAGTGGCGGGGGGGTGGCGTTACTACACCCGCCCCGAGCACGCCGAGATGTTGTCGCGCTGGGTGGTGGAGGGTCGCCAGAACGTGCTCAGTCAAGCCGGGCTAGAAACTTTGGCCGTCATCGCCTACACCCAACCCACCACTAGGGCGCGCATCGGTGCGGTGCGCGGGGTCAACGTCGATAGTGCGGTGCGTACCCTGCTAGCGCGCGGGCTTATCGCTGAAACTGGCAACGATAGCGACACCGGCGCGGGGCTGCTCACCACCACAACGTATTTCTTAGAGCGGCTGGGGCTGAACAGTTTAGACGACCTGCCGCCCGCCGCACCGCTGCTGCCGGATGCCAGCGCGCTAGAGGCGGAGTTAGCGGCACTTACCGGGCAAAGCACCTTGCCAGATGCCGAATTAGTCGTTACGGATACCGAAAATGAGGAGACGGCGTTGTGATTGAGGAGCAAGAAACCGGAATCAGGCTGCAGAAAGTGCTAGCCCAAGCGGGGGTCGCCTCCCGGCGTGCCGCCGAGGAGCTGATTGCTGCGGGGCGTGTTGAAGTGAACGGCCAAACCGTGATTGAGCAGGGGCGGCGCGTTGACCCGGAACGCGATGTCATCCGGGTGGATGGCTCCCGGCTGCCACCACCCAGACGGCACCTATATCTGGTGGTGAACAAACCGCGCGGCGTGGTCGCCACTATGGACGACCCGGAGGGGCGCCCGAGTTTGGCGAGCTACGTTCCACCGAAACAGCGGCTTTTCCATGTGGGGCGCTTGGACACCGATACCTCCGGGCTAATCATCATGACCAACGATGGCGAACTGGGCAACCGCTTAGCGCACCCCAAATGGGAGGTCGCTAAGACGTATATCGCTGAAGTTGAGGGCGTATTGGACAACAAAACCCTAAAGCGCCTAGAAAAAGGGGTGATGCTAGAAGATGGTTTCGTAAAACCCGACCGTTCACGCCTCATCAGCCGCGCCGGTGAGCGTACCCTCATCGAACTCACGCTACACGAAGGCCGCAATCGGGTGGTACGCCGCCTATTCGACCACCTAGGCCACCCGGTGCGCGAACTGTCCCGTATCGCCATCGGCCCCGTAAAACTGGGGCGCTTAGCCGTCGGGGAATCCCGCGAACTGACCCGCGTCGAACTCGGTGCCCTCATAGACCTAGTTGGCCTGTGAGCAGTTTTGCCCCCATGTGCGAGCTGTGAACAGCGGGTGTTCTCGTTGTTCGTGGAATCATCTGGGGATGATTACTGCTAACATCTTTCAGGTGAAGAAAGTACGTGTTGCCGCCCTTATGCTTGCTGCCGCTTGCGCTTTGACGTTTGTCGGGTGCTCCGATGCTGCGGATGAGTCGCCTACCACCCCCACTGATACCAATACGTCTACCACTGAGACCCCCGACGGGGTGGATTGGAAACCGCTGACCAGTCTCGACCAGATTCAGGTGAGCGAGACCGAGTTTGGCACCGAACCGGAGGTCACGTTTGAGACTCCGCTCAAGGCTGACACCACGCTAATCTCCACGCTGGTTCAAGGCACGGGGGTGCCGGTGCGCTCTACCGGCTTGGTCGCCATCTACTACGCGGGCTACAACACCCGCGACGGGGTAAAGTTCGACGGCAACTTCGGCACCAGCCCGTCTGCTAACTACGCCAACGGCTTCATCACCGGGTTCAGCAAGGCCCTAGAGGGGCAGGCGGTGGGTAGCCGTATTTTGGTGGCTATCACCAGTTCTGAGGGGTACCCCGACGGCAATACCAACGCGGGCATCAATCCGGGCGATACGCTGGTGTTCGTAATTGACCTAGTGGATGGCCAGTATTACGAGCCGAATGGCGCTGTGGTAGCCGATGGCAACGATTACGCCACCGTCACCGACCAAGGCGGGGTGCCGGTGCCTGCGGCGCGCCCCGGCGTGGCTGCGCCCACGGAAACGGTCGCCACCACGCTAATTCAAAGCGATAACCCACGCCCGGTCATGGCCACCGACTATGTGATTCTGAACTACGTTGAGGTGAACTACAACACTGGCGAGATACTCTCCGGCAGCTACGGCGGCGATAATGTGGTCGTCCAGTTGGACATGATGATTCCGGGCTGGCAGAAAGGGCTAGTCGGGCAGAGTGTTGGCAGCCGCGTGCTGCTGGTGGTGCCCCCGGCTGACGCTTACCCAGACGGTGACCCAAGCCGGAACCTTCCCGCCGACCAACCCCTGATTTTCGTAGTGGATATTCTGTACGCAGTGCTCGCATCGTCTGAGTAGGAAGCTGCGCGTATTGCGCGTATTGCGCGTATTAGGAATCATTTAATACGCGCAGAGTCCGAGTGGCCGCCTCAACGTAACACTTTCCTGACCCACATGGCCAGTGCTTCGACGACCATAACCACGGCCACAATCATCGCTACGATGAGCGTGACTTGGCCGTATCGGGAACCTTGCGAGGCGGTCAGCAGGTAGTAGCCGATACCGCCGCCGCCGACGACCCCGAGGATGGTTGCGGCGCGGATGTTGGTATCCAGCAGATAAAAGACGTGCCCAATGATGGCGCGGCGCACCCCCGGGAGGGTGGCGGCGGTGTAGCGCTGTAGGCGGGTGGCACCGGTGGCGCTCACCGCAATCTCGGGGCCGGGCGGGTTTTCTTCAATGGAGTCCGCGATGAGTTTGCCCAGCAGCCCCACCCCGCACACCCCGAGGGCGAGTACGCCAGCGGGCGCGCCCAGCCCGAACACCACAATCAGCACGATGGCCAGCACCAACTCTGGGATGGCGCGAATCACAATCAGCAACAGCCGACTGATGCTGCGTACACCGCGATTCGGGGCCACGTTGCGGGCAGCGAACGACCCCAGCAGCAGCGACCCGACGAGCGAAACCAGCACTGCGGAGATGGCGACACTCACCGTGACCCCCATAGCGCCCAAGAATCGGCTCATCCCGTATGAGCCGGTGGATGGCGGCCAGAAACTGCGCGCGGTTTTCTCCAGATACTCCCACGAGATAGCCAAATCCGACCACCCGATTTGGCACACCCAGATGGAAGCGGCGATGAGCGCAGTTACGCTGGCCGCCATGAGATACGGGGGACGGTTGGCGCGCCTAGCGCTGCGCCGCCGCGCATTCCCCAACCCCAGCAGGCGATGCCTAGCGGTGGAGCTGACGACCTCCATCCCGACGCACAATACCAACATGACTACGGCAATCCCTAAACCTAGGGAGTAGTCCATGATGGCGAAAGCGTTACGCATCTCCAACCCCAAACCGGCCACCCCGGCGTATCCCATGATGATTGAGCCGCGTAGGTTTATGTCTGCGCGGTGTAGGACGGTCGCCACCCAAGAGGGGAAAACCTGCGGCAGAATCCCGGAGGTGAACTCTTGCCATTTCGTGCCCCCGGCGGCGCGGATAGCCAGCCTAGGGCCAGCTTCGGATTGCTCAATCGCATCCGCAAACAGCCGCGAAATCATACCGATAGAGTGCAGCCCGAACGCCAAGATTCCCGGTATCGCCCCTAGTGCGAAGATGGTTGCAAACACCATCGCCAAAACGACATCCGGTACGGCGCGGGATAGCACCCCCAAAAAGCGCCCCGCGCTGCGTATCCAACCGTTGGGTGCAGTTACCGCAGCGGACGCCCAAGCCACGGGTACGGAAAGCAGCGCCGCCAGCAGTGTCCCCAACACCACAATCCCCAACGTCATGCCGGTCAGGGCAATCAGTTTGCCCAGCGGCGGGAAACTCAGGCTCCCCACGCGGATTAGGAAGCGTTGCAGGTTTGCTAGCCCGTCGCGGAACAGCGCCGGGTCTGCGAGAAAATACCATGTTCCCCATACGCCCAGCAGGAGTAACGCCGCCAACACCAGCGCCGCAGCTTTGGTATCTAAGCCGCTCATAGCGATAACCCCAAAACTAACTCGGGGGTCGGTGGTGGGGATGCGAAAGTGAACTCCGTATTCGGCAGCGTTAAGGCATCCGGGGCATCGGGGGCGGGGCGTTGGTAGAGGGGCAACACTTGGTCTTTGGTTACGAGTTCCGTTGGGGTGTCTAAAACTACTTCCCCTTGTCGGAGCCCTACGATACGGTCGCCCCAACTGAGGGCGAGTTCCACTTGATGTAGCGAACACAACACCGTCAATCCGTCGCGTGCCGCGATTTCACGTATTAACGTCATCACTTCGTGGGAGGACTCGGGGTCTAGCGACGACACCGGTTCATCCGCGAGCAGGATGCTGGGGTGCTGCATCAGCGCCCGTGCGATGGCGACGCGCTGCAGTTGCCCGCCGGAGAGGGTGTCGGTGCGCTGCGCCGCAAACTGGGCTAGCCCCACGCGCTCCAACTGTTCCATAGCTTCGTTGCGTAGCGCTTTGGGATACGTCCAAGCCCCCAATCTGGGCCCGCGTATCCGAGCTGAGGCTCCAGTTAGCACATTCTCTAAAGCACTCAAAGGCCCCACCAGCTCGAAGCGCTGGAAAATGAAACCGATTTGAGAACGCAGTTTGCGCAGTGGGGTGTTTTTCAGCCCGTTCACCAGTTGGCCGTGCACCCAAATCTGCCCGGTGGTGGGGTTTTCAAACCCGTCTACGTGCCGCAGCAGGGTGGATTTGCCGGAGCCGGACGACCCCAGCAGCACCACTACCTGCCCTTGCGGCACATCAAAACTGACCTGCTTGAGCGCCCAGTTGCCGGAGAAGTTTTTACCCACTCCGGCGAACTGGACGGCAGCCCCGTCAGCGACTGGGGGGCGCGTAGCTGTTGCTGGCGTTGCCCCGCTGTGAAGCGACGTTACGCTTGGCACTGCTTAGCTCCGGTTTGCTGGCAGATTTGGCGAATCAGGTCGTATGCCGCATCGTTTACCGGACTGGTGGCGGCGAACGTGGAGCGGAAAGCGTCAGAATCCGCTTTAGCGACCCCGGCGGCGATAATCTGGTCGATGGTGACGTTAGCTAGCGCCTGTGTGAGGTTAGTCTTAACGGAGTCCGGCAGCGTATCCGAAACTACGATAGGAGCGCCGGGCACATGGGTGCGCTGAATCACCCGTACCGCATCTGACAAGGCAACTTGTGAATCCTCCGCGAATCCGGCTTCGCACTCAACGCCTTGGGCGACTTTGGTCACCGAGATGTCGTGTTTGCCAGCAAAGACCGGGGTCACGTCGTTCTCCGCGCTGATGCCCAACTTCAACAGTTCAAAGGAGGGGAACAGGTAACCCGAAGTGGAGGACGGGTCAACGAAGCAAACTTTCTTGCCCTTGAAGTCGGCCAAAGTGGTGATGGTGGAGTTTAGCGGGACTATCGCTTCGGAGTAGTAGCCCGGTTCGGCTCCCGCTTCGGTCACGATGGACGAGATGGGGACGATTTTGGCTCCGTTGTTGGTGGCGATTACATACGTAAAACCGCTGAACGAAGCCACGTCGATTTTGCCAGCTATTGCGGCTTCAATCAGCGCAGCGTAATCGGTCGATTCGTAATACTTCACGCTCAAGCCGGTTTTGAGGGCGATGTAGTCCATCAGTGGTTGATAGTTGGTTTCCGTATCCACCGAATCCGGCACCACGCCGAACACTAGCGTGTTGGCATCCTGCGCAAAGCCGGTCGCTTGCGAGGTGGGGTTGTCCGTGGGCTTGTCTGGGGAGTTGTCGGAGGTGTCGTCGCTACAAGCGGCGAGCGAGGTTACCATAAGCAGGCTAAGCCCTGCCGCTATCAACTTTCCGTAACGGTGAGAGTTCATCGTGTAGATGTTCCTTTCCAATGGTTTATTTATCGGTTGTTTGGTTTTAGTGTTTTTCGGGGGTTTGGTTTTTCGTAGCATTCCCCCTTTTTGGTTATCTATCGCTCGGGGTGGGTTTCACCCCTAAGAGATTTGGTAACTCAGCTATGGATGCCAGCACCACATGGGCACCGGCGGCGCGCAGGGCGCTGTGGGAGTGGGCGCCGCTGGTCACGCCGACCACCAACCCGGCTCCGGCGGCCAGCCCGCTTTCGACGTCGGCGACGGTGTCGCCCACAGTTACTAATCGGCTTACGCGGGTTCCGCCCAATTTAAGCAGTGCCCCTAGTGCCAAGTCGGGGTAGGGGCGGCCCCGTCCCACGTCGCTGGGGGAGAGCGCCAAATCCACCAGCGAACGCCACTGCAGCGCGTCCAGCAGTTCATCCCGAGTTTCTGGAGAGAACCCCGTAGTCAACGCAACTTTGAT
>JAITED010000143.1 GCA_031282235.1 Propionibacteriaceae bacterium
AAGAACTACCCCCTGATGTAGTATCTGTTCCGTAAGCCCCGGTCGAGGCCGCCACAAGCGGTCGCCGTGCCGGGGCAATTCTTTGGGGGTATCAACTACGATGACACACACCCCCGCTACCTGCCGACTTCGCACCCACAATGCTACCGCGTACCGTCCCCACCTCTTATAAACGGGCCGCTCCCGTAGCGGAGACATCCCCGCTTCTCACCGATAACGGGTTATCGTAGTCAAAACCGCGTTTCGTCATACACGCAGACCACGCCGCAACCGCAGTTAAATACCTACTATCGTGCAACGCCAGCGTTGGCCCACCATCCGGTAGCAGGGTGCTTATGAATATCCCCGGGCCATGGCCAGTTGGCGAGAGCGCGGCAACCCGTCGTTCACACTCGGCAGATACGCATCGAGCGGTCGTATCACCTGTTCCGGAGTCGTAATCTGCTGAATCGTACCCAACGGCGGCTCCGCAGTGGGTTCCCCCGTATTCTCCGCCGCGCTACACCCCGCCAGCAGCGCCCCCAACACTAAACCGCTATTTGACGAACACGCACCTGAACTCCTAACTCTTAAACCTCACAAATTGACCTGACTAGCTCTAAAGCTCAGTGTTACGTTCAGAGCAACTCCACTGGGCCAAAATCTGGTTGCACCTCTAGCACCACCAAATCCGTGCCGAATTGAGAAATTATGGCAGTGACCAACTCATCAGTTAAATACCGGACGCTCAACACAATGTGCCCATTAGCGCCGACGCCGCAGGAAATAACCTCCGCAGCGGCGAGTGTTTCATCCTCGCGCAACGCATCGACGCGCTGCACCGTCTCAAACAGCGCGTTCACACTTAAAGTTTCAGGGGAGGGGACGAGTGTTACCAACGACAAAGCCGGTTCATGATCCGGTGCGGTGAACCAAGACCCATCATCGCCCTCCTTGAAGTGCGGTATGGAGTACTCCACAAGGGTTTTATGAATCACTTCTGGGCTGCTTTCCGCTAATGCAATCGCAGCCGCAGAGACCGCCGGAATAATTACCTTCCCCTGCTCCACATCAATTATGAGCCGCCCAAAATCATCCGGGTAGTTCGTAGTGACCGCAGCAGCCAACTCAACCGCACCTCTAAGCGCCTCGGGATAAGGTTGCGGCGGTTCATCCAGAATCGTCAACCCCCGAGTATCAACAGCTGCCGTAGCAGTCGGTTGCCCAGCCTCAACTGGTTCCCCAGCACACGCCACCAATGAAGAAACCAGCAGCGCAGCAACAACCAACGCTCCACCTACCTTACTAACTTTCCCCATAAACCTACCGTACCTTGTCATCGCGGATATCACTGCCCCCCTGTAGTGCTTATAACCCCATACGGATACCCTTGTTCTTCACCAGTCGCCGGAGCAGGAGCGGGCAAAACAAACGGAATAAGCGCCAACATCAACGTAATCACCAACGCCACCAACATCCCCACCAGCACCGCCCCCGCCGACGCCGGTTCACCGCCGCGCCCCTCGTAAGCCATAACCCAGACCCCCATCCCTTATATAGAGCCCGTCGCGATCCATTCAGAGATAAATGCCGCCACCGGCCAGCTAGGTAACAGCGGATTTATGGTGGGCAGCTAGTGGTTTATACGAATGGAGCCGGTGTTTCGGGGTGAAGTTTGTGGGGGGAAAGGCATGAGGGTGATGCGCGGAACCGGGGTTAGCTCTGGGGGGAGCTGTAGGTTCGCACATCACCCTCATGGGTGGGGTGGCGCTGGGGTGGGTTACTCTACGTAGTCCTGGAGGGCATCGTATCCCTCCTCGCCGGTACGGATTTTCACTACGTTCTCTACGTCGGTGACGAAGATTTTGCCGTCGCCGATGGTGCCGGTGTAGAGGACTTTCTTGGCGGTGGCGATTACGTCGGAGACGGGCACCAGCGAGACCACCGTTTCGACCTTGACCTTCGAGACGAAAGGCGCATCTACGGCGACACCGCGATAGGTGCCGGTGCGGCCTTGTTGTAGACCGTGGCCCACTACGTTAGTTACCGTCATGCCGGTGACACCGATGTTCTCTAGCGCCAGCTTTAACGGCTCTAGCATCTGGGGACGGGTGATGATCTCCACTTTGGAGAACTTGCTCTTGCCCGCTTCGGTGCCTCCCTCTGCAGCGCGGCGAACCACCGGGATGGCCGTTTCGGCATCCACAGTCGCGGTGGGAGCAGCGAGCGCAACGGTATCAGGCAGTAGTGGGGTCACAGCGGCATCTGCGTAATATACGGAGGTGTCTGGGGCGGCCAAGAAGTCAGCGTAGGCGCTCACTAGGCCATGTTCGCTGATGTCTAAGCCTTGCAGTTCGTCCTCAGCTTTGGCGCGTAATCCAATAGTCTTGTCGATGAGGAAAAACACGACGGTTATCGTGATGGCAGTCCAAGCCAAAATCGCCCCGACACCAGCCAACTGAACCCCTAGTTGGGCGAAGCCGCCGCCGTAAAACAACCCCACTCCGTCGATGGCGAAAAGGCCAGCGGCGAGGGTGCCCCAGATGCCGCAGACCCCATGCACAGCGACAGCACCCACCGGGTCATCAACATGTAACACCTTGTCAATGAACTCAACGGAGATTGGGATGAGCAAGCCCGCCACCGCGCCGATGATGATTGCGCCCAGCGCGTCAACATTCGCACAGGGGGCGGTGATGCCAACCAAACCGCCCAACGCGCCGTTAAGGGTCATCGAAACATCCGGTCGGCCGTCTTTAATCCAAGTGAAAAGCATGGTGACGTTGGCGGCTATCGCCGGGGCAAGCGTGGTGGTGAGCAGAATCCAACCGAGTTGGGTGGCGTCAGCCGCAGCAGCACCGTTGAATCCGTACCAACCGAACCACAGGATGAATACGCCCAACGCGCCCAGAGTTATGGAGTGACCGGGGATAGCTTTCGCAACTTTTTTACCGTCCGCGTTTATGCCGTATTTGCCGATGCGCGGCCCTAAAATCGCAGCCCCAATCAGCGCCATAGTGCCACCCACCATATGAATCGCTGACGATCCGGCGAAGTCAATGTAGCCGTTGGTGAACAGCCAGCCTTGGGGGTTCCACACCCAACCAGCCTCCACCGGATACACCACCAACGAGATGAGGAACGAATAGGCGATGTAAGCGATAAAGTTGGTGCGCTCTGCCATCGCGCCAGAGACGATGGTGGCAGCAGTGGCGCAAAATACTAGGTTGAATACGAATCCGGAGAAATCGAAACTCGCCCAACTAGTGAAAATATCAAGATTTGGAATGCCGATGAACCCGAAGGCGTAATCCTCAGCACACATGATGGAGAATCCGAGCAACACGAACGCCACCGTGCCGATACAGAAATCCATGGTGTTTTTCATAATGATGTTGCCGGCGTTTTTCGCACGAGTGAAGCCAGATTCGACCATTGCGAACCCGCATTGCATGAAAAACACTAACGCTGCTCCCAGAAGGAACCATACACTCATATCCATAATTGGCCTTTCGCTACGCTAAATGCCTCTAAGACGTGTGGCCTTAAATCCGACCCCTGTTCGCCGCCTGAGAGACGTGCCATGAAGATGAGCTTATGGAAGCTGTGGTACGGCAGGTTTTCATCCACGTAAAGGGTTGATTCCAGCGCCGTTACATTCCATTTGCGCAGTTGTTACGCCCAGATGACGAGATGTTGCC
>JAITED010000154.1 GCA_031282235.1 Propionibacteriaceae bacterium
GCATCCCCGGACAGACCCGAAGCCTGTACCTCAAAATCCACCGTGGCGCTCTGCCCCGCCATCACCGCGTGGGTGCCGCCGGTGATGGCGCAACGCAGCTCGGGAGCTACTCCGTCAAGCTGTGGCTTAATAGGCTGGTCGGCAGGTGGAGTGGGAGAATCTTGCGGGGGTGTCGTAGCCGCATCACTCGGGTCAGCGGAGGTTGTCTGCGTACTGGTGGCGGTGGTGTCGGCGGAGGCGGTGGCGCTGGTGTCGGCGGGGTTCACCGGTTCACCTTCAGCGCTCAGCCCAGTCAGGCTCAACCCCAGCGTCGTCGCCAAGACGATTGCCAAAATACGCCCCGGCCACTTAGCAACCCCACCATTTTTAGACACTCCACCATTTAGGATATTTCGACTATCCGCACTGCGTATTTGAGTGGTAGTGCTTTCCGACTGGATATCTGTATCGCTCCCTTTATGCGTAGTGAAAGCGGTAAAAACTAACTTTTTCCCCATAGTCGTCTCCCGCCCCATAAACCGTCAGCGACGGCAGGTAGCGGAAGCCTCCCTCCTGAATACTTACAATCCCCCCACCCATATCAGATATTCACGCTAACAGTAGTTTGGGTCATTTTCAATAAATTGAAATAACCTTACTTTAATATCAACTGTTGCATTTACATTGTTTTGGGAAATTTCCGCCGACCAAACAATACGCGGAATGCTGCCAGCAATTCGCCCATAAAGGGTGATTCTTGGTGCCGAAGCTAAAGCTGGGGGATTAAAACCCCGCAGTGCATATCAGTACTTCATCTGCATGGCGGTGCGCACTTCATCCAAAGTGGCTTCGGCTTGCGCGTTGGCTTTGGCGTTGCCAGCGGCCAACACCTGCTCCAAATATCCGGGGTCGGCAACCAGTTCAGCCCGCCGCTGCCGAATCGGGGCGAAGAACGTATTCACTGCCTCGGTGACTAGAGCTTTGAGCGCCCCACCGCCACCGTCACCGATACGCTCTGCAATCGCCACCGGGTCATCCCCGCTACACAGCGCCGCCAGCAACAACAAGTTAGCCACCTCCGGGCGGTGCACCGGGTCGTATGTGATGTGCCGGTCGGAGTCCGTCACCGCTTTCTTGATGAGTTTCGCAGTGGTGTCGGCATCCATCCCCAACTCGATAGTGTTGCCTTTCGATTTGCTCATCTTGGTGCCATCAGTGCCCAGAATGTTCATGGCCACGCTGAGCAGCGCCTCCGGCTGCGGGAACACCGGATGCTCCGGCACACTGCGCCCGTATCGCTCATCGAAACGCCTTGCTATTAGGCGCGCCTGCTCCAGATGCGGCAGTTGATCCTTGCCGACGGGCACTAACTGCGCCTTGCAGAACAGGATGTCAGCGGCTTGATGCACCGGATACGTCAACAGCAAAGCGGACATGGGGCGCCCACCAGTGGCCTCGTGTTCCGCTTTCACCGTTGGATTACGTTTCAACTCGGAGTCCGTGACCAGCGAGAGGAACGGCAGCAACAGTTGGTTGAGCGCTGGAATTGCGGAGTGGGTGAAGATGGTGGAGCGCTCCGGGTCAATACCGCACGCCAGATAGTTAGCGATAGCGGAGTAGACCCGTTCCCGAATCGGCCCCACCCCGTCCCGGTCGGTGATCACCTGATAGTCAGCAACCAACACCCACGTTTCCACCCCAAGATTTTGGAGCCGTACCCGGTTGGCGAGCGAGCCAAAATAGTGCCCGATGTGCAGTTCGCCGGTGGGACGGTCGCCCGTGAGCACCCGCCAACGCTCTGGATGCACCGCTAAATCAGCTTCGATGTCACGGCTGCGCTGCCGACTCGCCGCCAAACTGGCTTCCGAAGTGGCGGCGGCTAGTTCATCCCCGGCGTTGTTTTCGGACATGCCCTCTACCTGCTCCTTACGTATGCGTTCACTGCTAGTTGCGCCGCAGTAAGCGCGCAACAGGCACTCATCCTACCGCTAAACGTTTTGTCGGTTAAGCCCAACCCCACCGCGCTCAGCAATCCGAGCCAATATCTCGTCCAAACTCGCTAATGAGGTGGTGTTGACCCCCAAATCGTGCCCGACCTTGCCGACACCGTGATAATCGGATGAGCCGGTGGGGATAGCTCCGATACGCGCCGCCAAAGCGCGCAACTCCGCACGCGCCGCCGCGTCATGATCCTCGTGGTCACTCTCAAAACCATCCAGCCCATGCGAGCGCACCAACTCTGCCAACACCTCAGGGGTTAATACGTCCGCAGTTCCGCGCAACCAAGGATGCGCGATGATGGCCACTCCCCCAGCACCTCGAATCAACGCGATGCCTTGCAGCAGCGGGCAACGCAGATGGGGAACATACGCCGGGCCGCCGTCGTAAAGCCAGTTGTCAAACGCTACTCGGCGGTTTTCGATATAGCCTTTTGCCACTAAAGCGTCGGCCACATGAGGCCGCCCCACCGTAGTAGCATCCTCAGCTTGCGCATAAATCTCCTCCGCGCTGAGCGGCATCCCCAAGGCGCTCAACGCCGCCGCCATCCGTTCCACCCGCCCCAGCCGGGATTCGCGTATCCGCTCGGTCTCGTCGCTTAATGCGCCGTCATCTTCGCGTATCCCTAGGCCGAGCAGGTGTACCGTATGCCCCGAAAGTTCGCAGCTGAACTCCAGCCCGCCCAGCAGGTCAATGCCCACTTTGGCCGCCTCAGCTCTGGCTTCTGCCACCCCCGCCCAGGTGTCGTGGTCGGTGAGCGCCACCACGTCCAACCCCAGTTGCGCCGCCCGGCGCACCAGTTGGGCCGGGGAATCCGTGCCGTCCGAAACGAAAGAATGGGTATGCAAGTCAATACGCATGGCTCTATTATGGACGAATACGACTTCGCGCGGGGTTACTTGTGGCTGTTGCTCACGGCTGACACTCGCGTGTTGGGGGCGCAATCACCCACGGTTTGTGGATTTGTAACATGGCCGCAATATAACTGTGGCAGACTTGAAAGACGGGTTCATACCTTTAGTAAGGTCACCTAGGAGAGGAAAAAGTCGTCTGGTACAGGGCTGGATTAGGAGAGGAGCTTAACCATTGAGCGAGAATAACGTGCCTGATACGGGCGAAGTTGCAGTGGCTTTATACGATGTCCAGAAGTGGTTTGGCGACCTGCATGTGCTGAAAGACATCAACCTCAGCGTGAAACGCGGCGAAGTTATGGTGGTGATTGGGCCCTCCGGTTCCGGCAAATCCACCCTCTGCCGCGCCATCAACCGCCTAGAGCCGATTGATTCGGGGCGTATTGAGTTGGGCGGCGTGCCGCTGCCTGCGGAGGGTAAAGAGCTAGCCCTGTTGCGTGCCGAAGTGGGCATGGTGTTCCAATCTTTCAACCTGTTTGCCCATAAGACCATTCTCGATAACGTGACTCTCGGCCCGATTAAGGTGCGAAAATTCGCGCCGAGTGTTGCCCGCGAGGAGGGGTTGGCGTTGCTGGAGCGGGTGGGTATCCGCAATCAGGCCGATAAATTGCCCGCACAGCTCTCCGGCGGTCAACAGCAGCGTGCCGCCATCGCGCGCGCCCTCGCCATGCACCCAAAACTGATGCTTTTTGATGAACCTACGTCCGCACTCGACCCAGAGATGATTAACGAGGTGCTGGACGTAATGACTGACCTCGCCCAATCCGGCATGACGATGATCGTAGTCACACACGAGATGGGATTCGCTAGACGAGTCGCTAATCGAGTGGTGTTCATGTCTGACGGCGAGATTTTAGAGGAAGCGAAACCAGACGAGTTCTTTACCAACCCAGTCACCGACCGGGCGAAAGAGTTTCTCGCCAAGATTTTGCAACATTGATGGTTCGCACCTACTGCAACCAACTGGGGATGGACGGACAGCAGATGACACCCCCAAATAGTGACCTACTGTTAGCCTTTCGCTAACGGTAACGAAGATGGAGAGGAAAGAGGAGAAAAATGAGGAAGAAGATAACAGCCGTAATTTTCGGCAGTTTATGTCTGGCACTGCTTGCCACCGCTTGCAGTTCCGACGACCCGAAGTCGGGAGACACCACCACGACCACCAGCACTCCCCCCGCTGGCCCGGCGCTCAAAGTGGTAGGTTCACCGTTCACCACCGAACTGTACGGCGTGGGGTTGCCCAAAGATTCGCCGTACTGCGAGCAGGTGAACACCGCTATCAAAGAGATGATCACTGACGGCACTTGGAAAGCGAAGCTGGATGCGGAGATGGCGGGGGTGCTATACACCCCGAACGCTGAGAAGAATGCGCCCGCAAATCTAGCCAACGAGGTGTGCGACAACACTGGTGACGCTCCGCTCGTCACCGCGGGTCGGCTCACCATCGGTATCAAGTTCGACCAGCCGAAACTCGGCTTCAAGAACCCTGATGGCACTTACTCCGGTTTCGATGTTGACGTCGCTATTTACGTCGCTGAGAAGCTCGGTTTCACCGCTGACAAGATTGACTGGGTGGAGGCAACGTCTAAGGTTCGCGAGACCCTGTTGGAGAACCATCAGGTTGACTTGATTTTCGCCACCTACTCAATCACCGACGCCCGCAAGGAGAAGGTGGAGTTCGCAGGCCCCTACTTCGTAGCTGGTCAGGATCTGTTGGTACGCGGCGATGACACCCGGTTCACCGGCCCAGAGTCCTTGAACTCCTCTGACTACAAGCTCTGCTCCGTCACCGGTTCCACCCCCGCCCAGAAGATTAAAGACTCCTACGCCAAAGACGTGGAGCTAGTCGAAGTGACCGGTTACGGCGAGTGCGTGACTGCACTGTTGGCCGGTCGCGTAGACGCGGTAACCACCGACGACATCATCCTCGCCGGTCTAGCCGCCGCTGGCGTCCAGTAGATTCCAACTGAGGCTGGGCCTTGCGGCTCACTTTTATACGGCTTACGTTTAGTCGCAAGACCCAGCCCAGTTTTGGAGCGCACCCGGTAATAGTTACGTATACACATGGGATGGGGGTATAGATGAGCGCATTTTTAGAATATCTAGGTAGTTACTGGGATTTTTTGACCCAGCGCGGCCCGAATGGCGAACTGACTTTTGATGTGCTGGGGGCTTTCTGGGTGAATATACAGCTCACGTTTTGGTCTGGGCTGTTGGCGCTCCTAATTGGCGTGGTGGTTGTGGCGATGCGTATCAGCCCCATTGCTTCACTGCGTATTACGGCTACTGCATACACCAACATCTTCCGTGACATCCCGCTCACCGCAGTGATTCTGATGATGTGGTTGGTGGTGTGGACGCAACTCGGGGTCACTTTTGGCGGCAAGATGATCACCGACTTTTTCATTCTGGCCGTCGTCGGATTGGGGCTTTACCACGGCTCTTTCATGGCGGAGGCCCTGCGTTCCGGGGTCAACACCGTACCCCTAGGGCAAGCGGAAGCCGCCCGCGCTATCGGGTTGACGTTCATGCAGTCGGCACGGATGATTGTGCTGCCGCAGGCGTTTAGGGGAGCCGTCGCCCCCATCGGCAACACCCTGATTGCCCTCATCAAAAACACCACCGTGGCTTCGGTGGGCGGGGTCTCCATCGAAACCTCATCCGTCATGTCGGGCATGATTGAGTTCGGCCCGCAGTTCATTTTCCTGGTTTTCTTGACGTTCGCGCTCGGCTACGTGGTGATTGTCATCCCGGTGGGCATGCTCAGCACCCACCTCTCCCACAAACTGGCGGTGAAGCGATGATTGAAAAGTTAGTAAAAGCACACCGCCTACGTCCCCGCGCGGAACACTCGGTGCTGTTCGACTCCCCCGGGCCGCGCACCAAACGCGTAATCGCCGTCGCCAACGTCATCGGGGTGGCGTTAGTGGCAGCGCTCATCTACTACGTCGGCGTGCAGTTGGGCGAAAAAGGCCAACTGGATGCCGACAAATGGCGCGTCGTAGTTGACCCGCAGAGTTGGACATCGTTCTTCCTGCCCGGTCTGCTCAATACGTTCCGCGCCGCCTTAGTGGCTATCGTCGGAGCTATCGTCTTTGGGTTGGTGTTCGGCGTGGGGCGGCTTTCGATGAATCCGCTGCTCAGAAGGGTGTGCGGCACCATCGTAGAGTTCCTGCGCGCCGTACCCGTGCTGATGATGATGCTTTTCCTCTGGAGCTTCTTGGGCAGAATGGGGCTGCCAAACCCTGACTTTTGGGCGGTCTCCTGCGCCCTCATCCTCTATAACGGCTCCGTAGTGGCCGAGTTGGTGCGCGCTGGCGTAATCAACCTGCCCAAAGGCCAACATGAGGCTGCGGAAGCCATCGGGCTCACCAGAGCGCAGGCGTTACGCTACGTACTGGTGCCGCAGGCGCTGATGGCTATGTTGCCCGCGCTCATCGCACAACTCGTGGTGGCGCTCAAGGACTCCGCGCTCGGCGTAGCCATCGGCTACTCCGAACTGTTGCGGGAAGCGCAGGTGCTAGGCACCCCGTATCGCACGTTGCAGACCCTCGTGGTGGCCTCAACCGTATTCATCATCATCAACTACCTGCTCGGTAAAGCGGGCGAAAAGCTGGCCGCGCGTATGAAAGGCCGCACCTCCCGACTCACTGACGACTTCGCTGATGACATCCCCATGAACGTCTCCGCGCTCGCTTCCGAAGCGATGCTGGCCGCTGTTGACCGCGATGGCTACAACGAGCAGAACCTACGTGGCGAGCCCGGCTGGTTAGACGATGACATGTTCGAGACCCCACACCGGTAACCTTTAACACATGCAGGTAACCGTTCGACACCACTATGATGCCCCACCCGCTGCGGTGTATGCGATGCTCACCGATGCCGCGTTTTTGGAATCGCTGCTGACAGAAGCGGGCGCGCTCAACCATAAAATCGACGTGGTGGGTTCGCGTACCACGGCAACGGTTGAGGTAGCGGCTCCGGAAGCCGCACGGCGTTTCACTGGGGCGACGCTCACTGCGACACTGACTATCGATTGGGGCACGGCTCGCCCCGATGGTTCCCACCGAGGGCCGATTACGGTGGTTTTTGAGAAACTGCCAGCAAAGCTGAGCGGCACCGCAACCCTCTCCCCCACAGCTACCGGCACCGACACTGGCACCACGGTGGCATACGATGCCGACTTCACTATCTCTATCCCGTTCGTGGGGCGCAAACTGGAAGCCACCGCCGCCCCCTACGTGATGCGGATTATTGACGCGCAGCAGCCAAGAGGTACAGCATGGCTCGCGGAGCACAGCGCCTGAAACCGCTAGTCAGTTGAGGAAAACTGACCTAACTTATACGTTCAGCTAAATACGCGGACAGTTCGGTGATGTCGTGCCAGAGCAGATCCGTCTCGTCGATGAGCGCGCTCACCTCGGGCAGTTCCCACGCATCATCTACGCTCAACCCCTGCGCAACTGCGGCAGCGGTGCGTATTAACGCTGCTGTGGCGGCGGTATCAGCGTCGCAGAAGAAAGCCGTCACATACGCCGCTGGCAACGTCTCCAACTGGATGCCGCCGTTGAGCGCTTCGCTCTCCCAAACGCTGTTGGGCAGCTCTGCCGGTGGTTCCGCCACCAACACCCGCCGCTCACCGTATTGCGTCAACGCCGCGAGCGCAGCCACCGTCAACGCGGCGAACTCCACCGCCTCCGCGCCGCTCTCCGCAATACCAAACGACTCCGCTAACTCCGCACTCGCCCGAAAAGCGGGCACATCGCACAGCGTCTCCCCCGCCAGCACCCTTTGCGCCGCCGCCACCGACACCGGAACAAACACCAACCGTGCCGTGTCCGTATCACCCATCCCTTACCCTCTACTTTCGTTAAAGCACACCGGGGCGTCCGTGGCAGTTCTTGAACTTTTTGCCGGAGCCGCAGGGGCAGGGCTGGTTGCGTCCCACACCCTCGAAGATGGACTTCTCTGGTTTGGCCATGGCGCGCGGCGGGGTATCACTACCCCCCTCTTTGGCGGGGCCGGAGAACCGTATCCGCGACACCGTGGGAGCGGAAACCACCTCATCCAGCGCAGTGACCGTCTTGGCGGCACCGCCGCCACTGGCTAACCGGGTTCGTACCGCAGCGGCAGCGGCGTCCTCCACGGCCTCCGCAGCGCTCTTGTTGGTGATGGTAACTGCGGGGCGTTGCTGCTCCACAATCTGGGCGTTGAACAGGAACTTCACCACATCCTCGCGGAACGCCGCCTGCATCTCGTCAAACATCATCGCGCCCTCGCGCTTATATTCGACCAGCGGGTCGCGTTGCGCCATCGCACGCAACCCGATGCCCTCCCGTAGATAATCCATCTCGTAGAGGTGTTCACGCCACTTGCGGTCTAACATGCTGAGCCACACCCGGCGCTCGAACTCGTGCATCCGTTCTTCGCCCAACTCGACAGCGCGGGTTTGATACACCTCGCGCGCATCTGCGACGAAAGCGTCAGCTAACTCGGTGGCGTTATCCACCTCGGCAAAATCTTCCATTTTGAGCGTGGTGGGGAATACGGTACGCACCTGATTCCAGATGGACTCCAACTCCCACTCCTCGGCGTAACCCGCCGTCTGCGAAACCACGGCGGCGCGTACCACATCTTCAATATCGCGCTGCAACGCCTCAGATACGTCCGCACCCTCCAGCACTTTACGGCGGTCAGAGTAGACCGCGAAACGCTGCCGGTTCATCACGTCGTCGTACTTCAACACGTTCTTGCGGGTCTCGAAGTGCTGCGCTTCCACCATCTTCTGCGCGCTCTCAATGGCGTTTGACACGACCTTATGTTCGATGGGCACATCGTCGGGCAGGTTGGTCATCGCCATGAACCGCTCCACAATGTCGGACTTGAACAGCCGCATCAGGTCGTCCTGCAGCGACAGGTAGAACCGTGACTCGCCCGGATCCCCTTGGCGGCCAGAACGACCCCGCAACTGGTTGTCGATACGGCGGGATTCGTGGCGTTCGGAACCCAGCACGTATAGCCCGCCGACCGCCACCACCTCGTCGTGCTCAGAGGCCACCTGCGCCTCTAGCTCTTTGAGTGTGGTCGGCCAAGCCGCCTCGTATTCGTCCGGGGTTTCCACCGGGTCTAGCCCGGCTTCGCGCAGTTGGAGGTCGGCCAGAAACTCCGCGCTGCCGCCCAACATGATGTCAGTACCACGACCAGCCATGTTGGTGGCTACGGTGACTGCACCTTTGCGCCCGGCCAGCGCCACTACGGCAGCCTCCCGTTCGTGCTGTTTAGCGTTCAATACGTTGTGCGGCACCCCGGCGAGTTTCAGCCGTCGGCTCAACAACTCCGACTTGGCTACGGACGCAGTTCCCAACAGCACCGGTTGGCCAACCTCGTAGCGCTCTTTCACGTCTGCGACGATGGCATCAAACTTGGCCTGCTCGGTGCGATAGATGAGGTCGGGTTTATCGGCACGAATCATGGGCATGTTGGTGGGGATCACCACCACCCCTAGGCCGTAAATCTTTTGGAGTTCGTCCTCCTCAGTTTTCGCAGTGCCCGTCATGCCCGCCAGTTTTTTATACATCCGGAAGTAGTTCTGCAGCGTAATCGTGGCGAGGGTTTGGTATTCGTCTTTAATCTCCACGCTCTCTTTGGACTCTAACGCCTGATGCAGCCCCTCGTTGAAGCGGCGCCCGATGAGGGTACGCCCGGTGTGCTCGTCCACAATCAACACTTCACCGTCCAGCACCACGTAGTCGCGGTCGCGGTGGTAAAGCTCTTTGGCGCGTACAGCGTTGTTCAGGAAGCCGATGAGCGGGGTGTTGGCGCTTTCGTATAGATTTTCGATGCCCAATCGGTCCTCTACGACGCTGATACCGTGGTCAAGGATGGCGACGGTGCGCTTCTTCTCGTCCACTTCGTAATCCACGTCTTTTTTCAACCGTTCAGCCAAGGAGGCGAACACCGGATACCACGACTTGTTCTCCTCGGCAGGCCCGGAGATGATGAGCGGGGTACGGGCTTCGTCAATCAAGATGGAGTCCACCTCGTCCACGATGGCGTAGTGGTGTCCGCGCTGCACGCAGTCGCTCAACTGCACCGCCATGTTGTCGCGTAGGTAATCGAAGCCGAACTCGTTGTTGGTGCCGTATGTGATGTCAGCGCCGTATTGGCGGCGTCTGGTGGCCGGATCCATCTGCGACAGGATGACACCAACGTCCAACCCTAGGAAGTGATGCACCCGCCCCATCTGCTCGCTTTGATACCTAGCCAGATAGTCATTGACTGTGACGATATGCACCCCTTTGCCCGAGAGCGCGTTGAGATAGCTGGGCATCAGCGCCACGATGGTTTTACCTTCACCGGTTTTCATCTCGGCGATGTTGCACTCATGCAGCGCCTGCGCGCCCATTATCTGCACATCGAATGGGCGTTTGCCCAGCACTCGCCAGCACGCCTCGCGCATGGTGGCGAACGCCTCCGGGAGCAGCGCATCCAGTGACTCGCCCCGCTCAATACGCAAGCGGAAGTCGCCCGTTTGAGCGCGTAACTCCTCGTCACTCATCATCTGAAAGTCGGGTTCAATGCTGGCAACCTGCGCAGCGGTAGCGGCAAAGCGCTTGACGATACGCCCCTCGCCCATACGCAACAACTTGTCCAATAAGTTCACGTCGAGTTCGTCCTCACTTAGCTATAAAGACCTGTTCCAGACCTATCAAGAGCCATCCCGTCATTTACCGACGGCGGCACTCCGCACAGTCTACCGTCTGAAACGCTCTCAGCATCGCTCGCATTCCCACACCCCGCACCCCCACCCCGTCATGCTGCGCGCAGTGAGCGCAGCGAACGCAGTCGCAGTATCCAGAAACATGCAGCGCGAACAACTCAACCACCACCCTTAATTACTGACACCGCGAACAACTCAACCACCACCCTTAAATACTGACACCGCGAACAACCCAACCCGGCGAAAGATGATTCACGGTGCCAGAACTAAAGATTGTGGCCAACCCTATCGCGATGCATGACCGCAAGGCTGTCTCATCCGATGGGGCTGTCTCACATC
>JAITED010000164.1 GCA_031282235.1 Propionibacteriaceae bacterium
GGCAAAGCTGCTCACACCGCGGCGGCCAACGGAGTAGCTAAATCGCCGCGGGGGATTACGGTTATGGTCTCCATGCCTAACCAAGTGGCTAGGCGGGTTAGTTCGGCGGCTAGGGGAGGGACGATTTCGGCGGCTAGGTGGTTGGGCGACTCGGTGTTGGTGGAGGTGGATGTGATGGAGCGCGAGCGGCTGTGGGCTTCGGCTAACTGGGTGGCGTAGGAGGGTTCCAACCAGGCGGCTTGCACCAGCAGGGTTCCGGCGGCGCGGTCAGCTTTTAGGTCTACGCGGGCGGCGATGGTTTCATTCAATACGAGAAGGTAGACGTAATAACCGTAGTCACGCTGCTCTTTCGGGGTGTAAAGGCCGATGGTGTAATCCACGCCAAACAGTTGTTTTAGGCGGCGGCGTTCAAACACCAGCGAATCGAACGGGCTTACCAGCGTGGCGGTGGTGATTCGGCGGGGCCGCCTTGCTTGGTGCCACAGGTAGGCGGGTTCGGATACCCCGGCGACGCTCACCGGCTCCAACTCACCGGCTCTCACCAACGTATTGATAGCGTCTTGCACATCCCTTTGGTATTGATAAAAATACCGTCCCAGCCCGCGTGCGGTAGCTACCCCGAGGGCGGCGGCGGCGCGGCGTATTAACTCCACTTGCGCTTCCGGTTTAGGCAAGGCGGCTTGGGCATATACGGATTTCGGTATCACCCGCTCAATCAGGTCGTAGCGGCGCTCGAACTGGGTGTTGCGGTCGGCCACCCCCAACACTCCGATGTAAAACAGGTACTCCACAAGGCGTTTTGTTTCGCCCCAACTCCACCAGCCCGCTGCCTGCTTCCGCTCCCCGATGCCAGCATCCACCAGTTGCCGCTGGGTGAGCGGGCCGCGCTGGCCGATTTCGGTAAGCACCGCATCCACTAAATGCGGTTTTTCGGCGGCGACTTTGTCCAGCGTAGTCCAGTTTTTAGTTTTGGCCTCCTCCATGCGCCATCTGAGCGCCGGATACAGGTTAATGTCGATGAGGCAGGCGGCGTGCCCCCAATACTCAAACAGTTTGCGGTTGCGCCCGGTGCTCGCTTTGGTGAGCAAGGCGGTGTCATACGCGCCCAGCCGGGCGTATAACGGCATGTAATGCGCTCTCACCAGCACATTCACCGTATCAATCTGGAACTGTGCCACCCGGTTAATCTCTGCGGACACTTGGCGCAACCCCACCTGCGCAACGGAACTCTCCGCGCCCCCGAACTCTGCCCGGTTGCCGCCAAACCCTTGTGCAGCCAATGCAATACGACGCGCTTCGGCGATACTCAATGCGGCAGACATGGCACCAGTATTCCATGTCCCAACTCCGCTGAACGTTCATCCGCTCAAATTAGTTCCAACTAGTTCCAACTAGTCCCAACTAGTTCCAACATCACAATTACGGCTCAAACTAGCCCGATTTACGGCTCAAATAAAGTAAGATTGAGCCGCAAATGGTATCCATGTGAGCCGAAAGAGGGACGAGATGGCAGTTGAACGCACCGAACAACTTATCGCCGCAATAGCGTCGTTGGGAGCGGCATCATCTGGGGAACTGAGCGCCAAGCTGAGCGCGTCGGCCAGCCCAGCCACCGTAAAACGAGATTTGGCTAGGCTCGTGGCCGCAGGTGCCGTAGTTACGGAAGGCCAGGGCAGAGCGACAAAGTACCGCCTATCACCAGGATTCGGAGTGCTGCGCCCAATCAATGTGGACGATTATTTCAAACGAGAAATTGACGAACGCGAAATCAAGGCAAGTTTTAACTGGGAACTGCTGCAAGAAACGCTCTCTCAGGTAGACCTATTCACCCCTGACGAGGCCAGAGGGTTAAGCAAGTTGGATAAAGAGTTCCGGGAACGTGTTTCGCGGTTAAGCCCAACTGTTTACCGTAAAGAGATGGAGCGGCTAGCCATCGACTTAAGTTGGAAGTCATCACAAATCGAAGGGAATACGTATTCTCTGCTCGAAACTGAGCGCTTACTTAAAGACAGGCAGACCGCCAGCGGAAAAACGGCGGAGGAAGCGCTCATGTTGCTCAACCACAAGGCAGCAACAGATTTCCTGATTGACAACCCCGATTTTCTATCCCCACTTTCCCTGCCCCGAATTGGGGATATTCACAGCTTGCTGATTAAAGACCTCGGTGTCGCCCGGAATATCCGCAATGCGAGAGTGGGCATCACCGGAACAAACTACCGACCGTTAGACAACAGTTTTCAACTCGCAGAAGCCCTAGAACGCTCATGCGAAATTATCAATCAGCGTAAAACCGCGTTTGAGAAGGCTCTCTTGTCCGTGTTGCTCATCTCGTATATCCAGCCTTTCGAGGACGGAAACAAGCGAACCGCCCGAATCGTCGGTAACGCGGCGCTGCTAGCCGCCGCTTCGTGCCCACTGTCATACCGGAGTGTAAACGCGACTGACTACCAGAAAGCGATACTGCTCTTTTACGAGCAGGGAAACATATCCGGGTTTAAGTCGATTTTCATAGAACAGTTCGCGTTCTCGGTCAGCACCTATTTTTAACCCAGTTACAGAAAGCGCGGCCAGAGTTGCATTAGGATGAATCGGATGGGGGCATTACTGGAGAGCAACATTAAAGATGTTGCGCTGGTGTTTGAGGGCGGCTCCATGCGGGTGTCGTACACTGCGCCCGTAGTGGCCGCGCTTGTAGAGCATGAATTGTGGTTTGACTACGTTGCGGGCATCTCTGCCGGAGCCTCAAACGCTGTTAATTATCTTTCGCGTGATGCTCGTCGGGCAAAGAAATGTTTTGTGGAGTTCGGCGCTGACCCTAATTTTGGTTCTTGGTTCACTTGGTTGCAGGGCAAGGGGCGTTTCAACGCTGAATACGTATACGAGCACACCTGTGGCGCAAATGAAGTGCTGCCTTTTGATTTTGAGACTTTCGCCGCCAACCCTGCCCAGTTGCGTATCGGCACTTTCGATGTGGCGGCGGGCACCGAGGTGTGGTGGAGCGAAGCCGATTGCCGTACTCAGCGAGATTTGATGGTACGGGTGCGCTCATCATCGTCCATGCCGCTGCTGATGCCCCCCACTTTTATTGACGGGCGCATGTATTACGACGGAGCCTGTGGCGCTAACGCTGGCATTCCGCTCGGCGTCGCCCAAGCTGACGGTTTTGAGCGTTTCTTCATCGTGCTAAGTCAACCGCGTGATTATAAGAAAATCCCCGACGCCCCTGCTCTGCTTATCAAAACTTTATTACGTAAACACCCCGCCTTGGTCGATGGGCTATTGGAGCGCACTGCCCGTTATGAGAACATACGCGCCGAAATCGCAGCCCTAGAAGCCGCCGGTAAAGCCTACGTATTTTATCCAGACCGCATCCCCTACCCCGATGCCACCCAAAACGTAAAACAACTCAAAGCCAACTACGCCGCAGGTGAATCCCAAATAGCCCGGGAACTCCCTAGTCTCTTGGCCTGGTTAAACTCCTAACCCCTCCGCAAACGGCAAGCAAACCCCGTATCCCAGAGCCCCCAAAATATAGTTTGGGGTTCTTCGGATAACGCTTGCCAGATTTATGTAAATTGGCAGTTGAAATGTCAATTTACATAAAAAATGTAAATTGGGGTGCAGGGTAGCGCAACGGTGCTGACGGTTTTATGCTGCGGGGTTGCACTCGAACGCGGCTTTTCCGACGTTGGCCAGGTGTTTCAATACTTCTGAGATGGCGTAATTCTCAAACAGTGCGCTCTGAGCGGAATGTTGCTCCAGTTGCGCAGCAGCAGTAATCCCCAAACGAGTTATTAGAACACGATGATGAGGTTATTTGTGGGGGAGATTTGCATTTTCCCTTTTTAGGGCTTATTTTTGTACTAAAGTAAGTACCGAACAAAGGAGTGTCGGTGATTAAAACTGCAGCCGGAGCTAGACCCTCAGATTTGTTGCCAGCGTCAATTTTGGGGTTGCTGGGGTCGCGCGGGCTGATGACTCGCGCCGAGTTGGCTACAGCGCTGCGAGTTAGCCCGGCCACGATTACCCAAGTTAGTAAAGACCTGATGGCGCGGGGAATGGTGCTTGAACTGGGGCAGATTGCTTCAGCGGGAGGGCGTCCTGCGCGTCCGCTGGCGTTAGTGAGTTCGGCTGGGCGGATTATCGGAGTAAAAGTTACCGCCACCCATTTAGCGGTTATCGCCGCTGCGTTAGATGGCGAAATTTTAAAAACTTGGACGCTTCCTTTTGAGCCTGGGCGCCCGGAAGCGCTGGACACAGCAGCTCGGACGTTGGTGCGGGTTTTAGGCGAGGTTGATGGGCAAGTTTTGGGCGTTGGGGTAGCTATCCCCGGCGTAGTGGACTCTTTGGAATCTGGGGTGGCGGATTCTCCCACCATCGGGTTACACAATGCCCAAGTGGGAGCGGTGTTGCGGCAGCGACTCGGTGTGCCAGTGCTGGTGGAAAATGATGTAAATGCGTTGGCAGTGGCGGAACAGGTCTATGGCGTAGGGCGCGAGTATTCAACGTATTTAGTGGTCACGATTGGTCGCGGCATCGGCTGTGGCATCGTTATCGATGGACAGGTTTATCGAGGCGCGACTGGTGGCGCGGGTGAAATTGGCCATATCCCGATGGTCGCGGATGGCCCGCCTTGCCCCTACGGACATAGCGGCTGTCTGGAGTCGCTGATTGGTATGCCCGGTTTGCTGAGCAAGGCGGCGGCTCTGGGCCAAAACAATACGGTCGAGAGCCGGGATCTCGATTCGGATATCGCTACAATCCGGCGACTCGCTAACCTAGCACGCTCAAACAAATCTTTTGCCGAAGGTTTATTCGGATGGGCAGGTCAACTGCTGGGCGGCGCGCTCGCTGGCGCAGTGAACTTACTCAACCCGGAAGTGGTAGTGATTCTGGGCGAAGGCAGCGAACAGTGGGACTTGTGGGAACCGGGCTTTGAGGTAGAGTTTCGCGCTAAACTGCTGGCTTCTAGGCGTTCCATCCCCTATTTAGTGGAGGGTTGGGATGAGGATAAATGGGCTTTGGGGGCCGCAGCTTTAGTGTTGTCATCGTCGTTTGACCGGGATGGTAGCACTGGTTATCAAGGCGAAATGGTACGTGAACGCCTAGGCATCGCGTCTTCCATCGGCGGGAAGCGTTAAAACATGAATACCGAAACGACTGCCAAAACATCTCAGCTTGAATCGCTGCATCGAACCAGCCAGCGTAAAAAGGCCATAAAGAATGCGATTTGGGTGTTAGCGTTCCTCGCTCCTAGCGCCATACCGTTATTAATTTTCAAAATAATACCGATGTTCGCTTCCGCGTGGGTGTCGCTACATGAGTGGAACATGATTGCCCCGATGGAGTGGGCGGGCTTCGGCAATTACACCAGGTTGCTCACTTCGAGTGACACTTGGGCGGTGTTCGGGCACACCCTGCTATATATCGCCGGGTATTTGCCGCTGGTTTATGGCGGCGGGTTGTTGATTGCTGTGGCGTTGAATCAGAAACTCAAAGCGCGCGGTTTCCTCCGTGCGGCTTATTTCGTGCCTGTTGTCACTAGTTGGGTGGCCGTGGCGCTGGTCTGGCAGTGGTTGTTAAACCCGAAAAATGGCCTAATAAACTATCTGCTTTCCCTAGTTAATCTCCCGCAGCCCGGTTGGTGGACAGACCCCACTTGGGCGATTCCATCAGTAATCCTAGCCTCAGCTTGGAAAGACCTAGGTTTCGTTATGGTCATTCTATTAGCGGGTTTACAAGCCATTCCGCAAGAGATACAGGAAGCTGCAGCGGTGGATGGTGCGGGCCGATGGCGCAGATTTTGGAACATCACTTTCCCGTTGCTAACCCCCAGCACATTCTTTGTGGTTGTCATCTCGCTAATCAACGGTTTCCAAGTGTTTGACCAAGTGTATGTAATGACCGGCGGCGGGCCAAGCGGCGCTAGTCGAGTGGTCGTCAGCCGAATATACGATTTGGCGTTCCGCTACGGAGAGGCGGGAGCCGCTTCGGCGCTTTCTTGGATTCTGTTTGCGTTCATTTTGGGCATCACCGCTGTCCAGATGTACGGCCAGCGTAAGTGGGTCAATTATGCGTAAAATATCGCTACGTTCAATCCTGCTTTACCTCGCTTTAGCTTTCGGCGCGGCAGTGATGTTATTCCCATTCTTGTGGACAGTTATCACGTCTATCACCCCACAAGGCAATTTGTCAGATGGGCCAAGCCTCATCGTAGATAACCCGACATTGGCCGCTTACACTGAACTGTTTGACTCCATTCCGCTTCCCAGAATCATCATTAACTCATTCTTTATCGCAATTCTCTCCACGCTGTTGCAACTCATCACCGGGTCGTTGGCGGCTTACGCTTTCTCCCGGTTTGAGTTCAAAGGCAAGCAGTTTGTGTTCGGCTGCTATCTGGCCACACTGATGATTCCGCTACAAGTGCTTGTCGCGCCCTTGTTCATCATGTTGACCAAGATGCAGCTCAACGACAGTTATTTCGCGCTACTTGCCCCCAATATCGCGTCTGCTTTCGGCATTTTCTTGTTGAAGCAGTCCATTGATGGTGTGCCTAGAGAGTTGGACGAAGCCGCCCGAATCGATGGCGCTGGTCATTTACGCATCTGGGCGCAAGTGGTGATGCCGCTTACGAAACCCGCAATGGCGGCGCTAATAGTGTTTGCGTTTATGGAATCCTGGAACTCTTTCTTATGGCCGCTAGTTGTCATTCGTTCCCCGGAACTTATGACACTGCCACTCGGCCTTTCCTACCTGCAAGGACAGTTCACCACCGAATGGAATGTTGTTATGGCCGGTTCGGTCGTCTCCATCGTGCCCATCGTCATCGTGTATCTGTTCGCCCAGAAGCACATTATTGCTGGTATGGCTCATACCGGCTTGAAATAAATAAAGTTACGAAAGGAAAAATGTAATGAAAAAACCACCTCGTCGGACAGCATTATTTGCTTGTTCCGTCCTAGTTATCGCGGGGTTGGTGGCCGGCTGTTCGCAAGGTTCAGCCACCAACCCGGATAGTAAGCCATCCCAAAGCGGTGGAACCACGCAGACGATAGTGCGCTACATGAATTTCTCATCCAACGATGGGCATGAAGCTGACCTGCAAGCAATCATAACGGCATTCGAGAGTGAAAACCCAGATATTAAAATTCAGGTTGAAACCGTCCCTTACGCCGATTACGCCGCAAAGCTCTTAACTGCCGTGTCGGGTGGTGCGGAAGCTGACACTTTTGAACTGGAGTACGCTTCATTCATCTCGTATGCCAAGTCTGGCGCATTAGCTGACATCAGCGGCATAGACACCTCGGCGTATACGCCATCTCTGATAAAGGCATACCAATTTGATGGCAAGCAGTACGCACTCCCAGAGTCATTCTCCAACGTGGTGCTGTTCTATAACAAAGATTTGTTTGATGCCGCCCAGCTGGATTATCCAATCAACTCTTGGACGTGGGCCGATGAACAAGCCGCAGCCGAAAAGCTGACTGATAAGGAAAAAGGGATATGGGGCGATTATCAACCCATCAGCTATAACGAGTATTACAAAGCGGTAGCTCAGGCTGGCGGTCAGTTCTTGAACGCCGACAGCAGCGCTACGGCATTCAACTCGGCAGCGGGCATTAAAGCTGTGGAGTGGCTGACGGACAAGTCTGGTACTACCATGCCGACCGACGCCGACGGCGCGAACACCCCCGACTTCGACACCAACCTATTTACTTCCGGAAAACTCGCCATGTGGCACACCGGTATCTGGATGTTTGGAACGGTCGCTGACAAGGCACCGAATATGAATTGGGACATTGTTGTTGAGCCGGGAGACACTCAGAAAGCGTCCGCTATGTTCTCTAACGCTGTCGCGGTATCAGCTAAATCTAAGGTGCAGGACGCAGCTAAGAAGTGGCTGGCGTATTACACCGCATCGCAAAAGACTATCGACACCCGGTTAGCTAAGAGTTGGGAACTTCCGCCGGTTGCTGACCAATCCAAACTAGACACTTATTTGACGCTCACGCCACCTGCCAACCGTGAGGCCGTGTTTGAGTCCTTAAACGCTGTAGCGTTAGCTCCAGTCGTTGTCAAGCAGCAAGAGATGCAGGACATCATCAATGACGAACTGGCAGCCGTATCTGCAGGGCGTATCTCGGCTCAAGATGCGGTGAAGAACATGCAAACGAAGATTGATCCGTTGCTCAAATAGGTGACGCAACGTCCCCTATAACGGCAGCCCAAATATAAAGGGTATGCCAATAGGCAATGGCTAATTATTCTGTATAACAAATCTGTGTGGGGGTGGGGGATGCTGGCTAGCAGCATTCCCTACCTCACCACTTCCCCTCTTGTCCGTTACTTCTTATCCCCAGGAAGATTATGTCTTTTATAACCGATAACGATGTTCAGGCCGCCGTACAACGCGGCATAGAAGTTATCACCACATACCAAAACGAGTCTGGAGCTTACCCCGCCTGCGAGGAGTTTTCTGCCTACCGGGGTTACTGCTGGTTGCGCGATGGCTCCTTTATTGCGGATGCTATGTCTCGTCAAGGAGCGGTTGTGTCGGCAACCAACTTTCATGATTGGTGCAACCGTGCCATGGCCAACCTCAAGGGACAAGTTACCGAACTGCTTGTCAAAGCGCGTTCCGGGGTTAAACCGGCGCAGTCGGATATGCTGCCCACCCGTTTTACTTTTGATGGTGAAATTGGGGGAGACCCGTGGTGGGATTTTCAACTCGACGGCTATGGCACTTGGCTTTGGGCGGTTCATACGCACGCCGCACGTCATAATTTGCCGCTCGAACAGTGGAAAATCGGCATTCAAGTTGCCGCAGAGTATTTATTGGAGTTCTGGGACACCCCCTGTTACGACTGGTGGGAAGAACATGATGAATGCCAACATAACTCCACTCTTGGCGCAATCTACGCCGGGTTAAAAGCCTGCGCGGCAAGCGCCGTATTAGCCCCAGAGCTTCGCAGTCGCGCCGACACCACCGCTGATACTATACGTAACACCATTCTCACTAGGGGCGTTGCATCAGGAAACTATATTTCTAAATGGATTGGTACTGAAGCCGTTGATGCTTCCACCCTTTCCTGCATCGTCCCTTTTGGTGTTCTCGCCCTTGATGACCAACTAGCAGGGGCGACACTTGAACGTATCGAGCAGGAGTTATGTGTAAATAACGGCACCCATAGGTTTGCTGCCGATGTATTTTACGGTGGGGGGCAGTGGCCACTGCTTAGCTGCTTTCTAGGTTGGAACCATGCCCGCGCCGGACGACGAGACCGCGCCAGAGAACTGCTCAACTGGGCTATCTCCCAAGCTGACGAAAATGGGTTCGTGCCAGAACAGGTTGACCAGCAGTTGTTACATCCAGCGCAACAAGCCGAGTGGATAGCCAAATGGGGAGCGGTGGCCAAACCTTTACTATGGTCACACGCCATGATACTCACACTCGCATCCGAGCTTGGGATCACAGCCGGTAAGAATAATAATCAATGACGTTAAAGTTCAAACTTAAGTAAAGGAACATCCGTGAGCGCTACCCTTACTCATCGCCCGTTCGGTTCAGGCCACCCTTATGCCAGCACGCCCGACCAGCGAGTCCCTGTGCAGCCAATCTCTGGTGAAACCGTATGGCTCGGGGTGTTGGCTAGCGCTGAGGTGAGCAATGTAGCTTTAGAAGTGGAGTTTGCCGGGCATACCAGCACCATTTCTGCTAGCCCGCAGCCTATCGAAGGTTGTACTGCTGCTAATACGGCTGAACCGAGCGAGGTAGGCCACTTAGCCGAAGCGCAAGCCGCCGCAGTATCTTCGCCAGGGATAACTGAGTTGGCTTGGCAGGTCACCCTCAGCGATTTAATACCCGGAGTTGACTACCGTTATCGTTTTATCGCAGAAACAGCGGGCGAATTAGTCAGCACTAATTGGGAGCAGTTCAACGTCGCTTGGTGGGAAACTGCACCGCTAACAGCGTTAACCCTTAATCGCATTGGGGACAACCCGAACGAGCCACCAACCCCACAAAATATCGCATGGCTGCGTGATGAAAACCGGATTCATAAAATAAGGTTCGCTTTGCCGTTAGCGCCAACTGAGCATGTGGTGGGTTTCGGGGAGCGCTACGACGCAGTTGACCAACGCGGACTCACCCCAGACAACGTGGTTTTTGAGCAGTATAAGGGTCAGGGGCGACAGCACCGCACGTATTTCCCAATGCCGTTTGCCCATGTCATTGGGGGTGACGGTTGGGGTTTTCATGTGCGCACATCGCGGCGGGTTTGGTTTGATGTGGCGGCAACTAACCCTAATGAATTGGCTATAACTGCCGAAACCGACCCTACGGGCAGTCTTGCACTAGACATTTTTCATGGCGCTGCGCAACAGGTGCTTAGCGCATTTTTAGACGATGTGGGGCGCGCCGAAGTGTTGCCAGATTGGGTGCATCGGCTGTGGGCATCTGGTAATGAATGGAATACGCAAGCCCTAGTCATGGAACAGATGGATGCGCATAAAGAGTTTGACATTCCCGTTGGTGTCGTTGTCATTGAGGCGTGGAGCGATGAGGAAGGCATAAACATTTTCCGCGACGCGCAATACGAGATACGCGCCGATGGTAGCCCGCACACCGCCGCCGATTTCACGTATCCCGCTGATGGAGCTTGGCCTGACCCTAAAGCTATGATTGCTGAACTCCATGAGCGCGACATTAAGCTCATTTTGTGGCAGATACCGCTGCTTAAGAGCGCTGAGACTTTCGCCATTGAGCAACAACCCCACGGGGAACAGGTGATTGCGGATGGACAAGCCTTGATTCGTGATGGGGTGGCTATCTTGGAGGCTGATGGCCAGCCTTATCACAATCGCGCTTGGTGGTTTCCACAAGCCTTAATGCCCGATTTATCCACCCAAAATGGGCGTGATTGGTGGGCGGAGCGCTATCGCTATTTAGTGAGAGACCTTGACATAGACGGGTTCAAAACTGACGGCGGAGAACACGCTTGGGGTGCCGACCTGCGCTATAACGACGGCACTAGGGGAGATGATGGGAATAACCTTAACCCGCTGCGCTATGTCCAAACTTACGGCGATTTACTTCGCTCCGAGGGGAAAGCCCCCGTCACTTTCTCTCGCTCCGGATTCACCGGAAGCCAAGCTCATGGAACGTTTTGGGCTGGAGATGAGGACTCCACTTGGGAAGCGTTCCGCTGTTCCATCCGCGCCGGCATCACCGCCGCCGCTTGCGGTGTCGTCTATTGGGGTTGGGATTTAGCCGGATTCTCCGGCCCACTGCCCTCCCCGGAGCTGTATATAAGAGCAGCCGCCGCGTCAGTGTTTATGCCCATCATGCAGTATCACTCCGAGTTCAACCACCACCAGTTACCGCTGCGGGATCGCACCCCTTGGAACATCGCTGCCCAACACGACGACCCCAGCGTAATCAGCGATTTCCGCGAACTCGCCCAGTTAAGGGAACGACTCATCCCTTATCTAGCTGCCGCTGCCCGCCAAACTATCGAAACAGACAAACCATTGTTACGCGCCCTATTCTTCGACTGGCCAAACGACCCCGAAGTTTGGAACCACCCCCTCCAGTTCCTACTAGGCGACTCGCTGCTGATAAACCCAGTCACCGAACCAGCAGCCGCCACCTGGGACACTTATCTCCCCGATGCCACTTGGATAGACATCCACACCGGCACCTCCCACTGTGGTAACCAAACAATAACCACCCCCGTAACCCAAAGGTCTCAAATCCCCATCTTTTGCCGCCAATCCGCTTGGTTCACGCTATCCCCTTTGCTTCACGCTTAGCGGTTCATCTTGTTCCGCTTTTCGGTGTTGGTATGTTTCCGGGCATTACGATGACTTTCGTTTCGGCACTGTGGAGGAGAATGAGAAAATCAAGCGGTCAGTATAGGCGCTACGTATTTGGCAGGAAACCAGCTCTTGGGTAGCTCGCTCAAAAAGGGGTGAACTGGGGTGATAGCGGTGGTTTTAGGGGCTTAACTATTCCGATAACTCCAATACGGCGACGCGCTCCGGTGGAACTATTGGGGATAGGGTTTCGGCGGTTTTCATATACACTAATTATAGTTGTGCTAATGATTTCCTACGAAAGGTGGTTGGCGATGAACGCTGATGCGCTGTTGGCCGAGTTGCCAGCGACTTTTCGTTATACCGAAGCAATTAAAACTATCGGTGAGCGACAACTGCGTAATCTTATAGCGGCTGGAAAAGTTGTTGCTCTCGCTCGCGGTTTATACCGTAAACATGATTGGAACGGCGACGAAGATTTGATTGAGATTGCTGCTAAAACAAAAACCGCGACAATCTGTTTACGTTCCGCTTTGGCGCGCCACGATTTGATTGATGACATACCCGATGTCATTGATATTGCTATCCCGAGAAACACTTGGAAACCAACATTGCGACCTCCCATCCGGTGGCATCATTTTGATACCGATACATTCAGCCTTGGGCGAGACAGTATAAACATCGGTGCTGGGCGCAGTATTGGGTTGTATTCGGCAGAGCGCAGCATCATCGACGCTTACCGTTTGCGTCACCGTGAGGGTGAGGATATGGCGAACACTGCCCTAAAACGTTGGTTAAAATCCGGAGGACAACCCACAACGCTAATAAAACTAGCGCAAGCCTTCCCCCGCACCCTAACCGCCCTCAAAACCACCTTAGAGATACTGCTATGAGCCACGTCACCAGAGGTACTCCCGCCGGGGATGCTTACCTTGACCTCCAAAACCAAGCCCGCCGCACCAACCGTCCCACCGACGAGTTGCACCAGCTTTACACACTTGAGGGGTTTTTAACGCGACTGGCTGCAAGTCCATTTGCTGACAGATTTGTGCTTAAAGGTGGCCTGTTGTTGGCCGCGTTCAACACCCGTCGCCCCACCCGAGATGTAGACCTCGAAGCATTAGACCTCAATAATGATGCCGCCACAGTGCTCACTTTTATACGCCAAATCCTCGCCACCAAACTACCTAGTGATGATGGGTTAAAGTTTGACCTTGCTTCACTTACTACTGAGACGATACGTGATGAGGATGAATACACCGGTGTGCGCGTCAACGCTCAGGTAAACCTAGCCGCTGCCCTAATCCATTTCCATGTGGACGTGAACGTGGGAGACCCTATCTGGCCAGCACCACAACGGGTACTAATCCCGCGCCTACTAGCCGGTGCCCCCATAGAACTCGCCGGATACCCGCTCCGCATGGTTCATGCCGAGAAAATTGTCACCGCCGTTCAACGCGGTATCGTAAACACCCGTTGGCGCGATTTCGCAGACATATACTCGCTAATTCAACGACACAGCGTCGATGGTACCGCGCTCCACCGCGCCTGTCTCGAAGTAGCCACCTACCGCAAAGCCACCCTCGAACCCCTAACCCACGTTCTCAACAACTACGCAAAACTAGCCCAAACCAGATGGGCAACATGGCGAAACCGCCAAGGCAACAACCACCTGCCCGAAAACTTTGAGACCGTACTCGCCGCCGTTATCGCTTTCGCCGACCCCGCCCTAACCAACACCAGCAACAACCGAACCTGGAATCCCCAAACCCAAGCATGGCAATAACCAAACCCACGCAAAACCACGCAACGTTGACGTGCATTACGATGGCTTTCGTTTCGGCACTTTGGAGGAGAATGGGAAAATCAAGCAGTACAGTAAAGAACTGTTGGTATGCGGCTACCGTGTCGGCAAAATCTCCATGAAGGAGCAGCGCGTCACATTCCATAAGGATGAAGCAACGCCAATGCCAAAATCGAAGAGACTTAAAACAAAGGGGAGGAAAAGCAAGATGAACAGAATTAGCATTATCGCACTTGGTGTTCGTGACATGGCGCGGTCAGTAAAGTTCTACCGTGACCTCGGATTTCAGTCGGATGAAACCGCCGACTGCCCACAGGTGATTTTCTTTAACGCGACCGGTACGAAGTTTGAGTTGTATCCAATTCAAGGTCTAGCGGAGGACATTAACGCCGAGAACCCGCCGAAAATTGCAGAAGGATTTGCGGGAATAACGCTTGCGTACAATGTGAAAAGCGAGCAGGAAGTACGCGATACCGTCGAGCTTGCGAGAAGCGCCGGAGCGGTTATCGCTAAAGAGCCGCAGTCGGTATTTTGGGGCGGATACCATGCCTATTTCTCCGACCCGGATGGCTATTACTGGGAAGTGGCATACGGCGCAGCTTGGAAGTTTGACGAACAAGACATGCTTGTTTTGTGAGGACGTTTTGTGAGGGCGCCTCAGCTACGCCGAGCCATTATGACTGGGCAATGAAGAAAATCAAGCCGCACGGCAAGGGAAAGAAATGAAGCGCAGCGATGCCGAGTGGTTATAAGAAAACTGAAAAGGAGTTCCACCGAGCAAAGACCGCGCAGAGCCGACATGGCATTAGTTGTAGCCGTTATTGCGGGGTGTAGTTAAGTTTTCTAGGTGCTGCGTGTTTGATTGGACGCATCATATAGAGCTTTAAGTCGTGCAATCTCTGTCTCGCGCTCAGCAAGCACGCGCTCCCATTTTTCGCGTTCCTCCTGCGCGCCTTCTTCGCGGCCTTCTTGTCTTGCGGTGTATAGGGCGTTGTCCAAGTCATGTCTGGTGGTTTCGCGGCGGCGTTCTAAATCTCGGAACTCTTCAGAGACGGTAACGCGTCGGTATGATTCAACTAGTTGTGTCACGCTTTTTACCCCCAGACTGTTTAGATGTTTTAGTTCTTCTTCCGTTTTAGCATGAAACAGGGCTAGTAGCAACACTAGTTCGCTGCTGTTTACGTTTACTGTTTTGGGGAGTTTCGGTAGCTCAAAGAAATGTATCCCGAATTTATCTGAAAGTGCTTCGTAGTGTTCGGTATCAAAGATACGGAACTCGCTATGAAACTCTTTCCAATCGAATAGGTTGAACTCCAAAATGTTTATGCATATCACTTGGGGTAGTTCAACATAATCA
>JAITED010000148.1 GCA_031282235.1 Propionibacteriaceae bacterium
GCGGCGAACAATCTTGACGTGGTGATTATGCACCCGCTGCCGCGTGACTCGCGCCCCAACGCGTATGACCTCTCGCCCGATGTGGACGATTTGCCGGGGCTGGCCATCTTCCACCAAACCGACAACGGGCTGAACATCAGGATGGCGATTTTCCTCACCGCGCTGGGCGTGGGCATCGATGCGGTGACGTTGACCACCAAACAGCGCCCTTGGAAAGCGACACTTAAATCGTAAAACCAGCGTAAAGCGGCTAGACACATACTAATTCAAATATTACGGTCACTAGTCAACGCGGTGGGGTCAGCGTTTCGATACCACCTAAGTAGGGACGGAGCTTCTCGGGGACTACGACCGAGCCGTCGGCCTGCTGGTGGTTCTCCAAGATGACGATAATCATGCGCGCCATGGCGCACAGCGTCCCGTTCAAGGTGGCGATGGGCCGCACCCCGGCAGCGTCGCGCATCCTGATGTTCAAGCGGCGCGCCTGAAACTCGGTGCAGTTGGAGGTGGAGGTGATTTCGCGGTATCTGCCTTGGCTGGGCACCCAGCCGTAGCAGTCGTATTTCCGCGCCGCTGACAAGCCCAAATCGCCCGAAGCTACGTCTAACACCTGGAACGGAATCTCCAAAGAGGAGATGAAATCTTTCTCAAACTCCAACAGCTTTTCATGCTCGGCTACCGCATCCTCGGGGCGACAGTAGACGAACATCTCAAACTTATCGAACCAGTGCACCCGGAAGATGCCGTGGGCATCCCTGCCGTGAGAACCGGCTTCCCGGCGAAATGCGGGGGAAAAACCGGCGTAGTGGATGGGCAATAGCGCATCCGCTAGAATTTCGTCGCTGTGATACGCCGCTAGCGGCACTTCGGCGGTGCCCACCAGATACAGGTCGTCGGCGGGCAGGTAATATACGTCCTGCGCTGCCTGTCCCAGAAACCCGGTGCCATCCATCGCGGAAGGTTTGACCAACGTCGGGGGAATCATGGGCGTAAATCCGTAACTTAATGCCTTGTCAAGTGCGTATTGAATCAGCGCGAACTCTAAGCGCGCCACTTGGCCTTTGAGGAAATAGAACCGGCTGCCCGAGACTTTCGCGCCGCGTTCCATGTCGATGCCGTCTAAGCGCTCGCCAATCTCCAGATGGTCGCGGGGGGTGAATCCCTCGGCTGAAAAGTCGCGGGGGGTGCCAATGGTCTCGGCCACATAGAGGTCATCCTCGCCGCCGGTGGGCACCCCGTCAGCTACGAGGTTCCCAAACCGCTCCATCAGCGCCGTAAACGTCGTCTCCGCTGTCTCCACGCTGGCCTGCGCCGCTTTCACCTCATCTGAGAGCGCCTTAGTGCGGGCGAGCAGCGCCACCTTTTCGTCGCCCGCAGCTTTCGCTACCTGCGCCCCCAACTGTTTCTGTTCCGCGCGCAACCGCTCGTATGTCGCAATCGTCTCGCGGCGCGCCAAGTCAGCGGCGATAGCCTCATCCACCAACTCCACCGAATCCCCCCGCGCCACTTGAGAGCGTCGAATACGGTCAGGGTCGCTACGCAGTAGTTTCGCATCAAGCATGGGGATAAGTGTAGTCGCGTGCGCTGATGTAAGTGTGGCCTTACCTCAGCGCAGCGCGTCCAGCCAGACTTTAGAGGTGGCGTATTCGGCGTCGGAGGAACCGTGGACGATGAGCGGGGATAGTTTGTCGGCGCGGGGGTAGGAGCCGAGAAACACCACGTCAGCGCAGATACGTTTCAGACCTTGCAACGCCCCGGCTACGCGCGCATCGGCGAGATGACCCTCGGCGTCGATGGAGAAACAGTACGAGCCGAGTGTGGTTTTGGTGGGGCGGGATTCAATACGGGTCAGGTTTACGCCGCGTACCGCTAACTGCTGCAGAATCTCTAGCAGCGCGCCGGAGTGGTTGTCGCGCATATACGCCACGAAAGTAGTTTTATCGGCTCCGGTGGGGGCGGGGATGTTGCCCGGGCGTCCCACTAGCACGAAACGAGTCACCGCGCCCGTATTGTCGTTGATGTCGGATGCCGCTGCGACTAGGTGATACAGTTCGCGCGCCACGGGGGCGCAGATAGCTGCATCAAATGCAGAGGTCGGGTCGGAGACGTCTTTCGCGGCGGCGGCAGTGGAACCGCGCTCTACGATAGTGGCTTCCGGCAGATGCTTGGCCAACCAACCGCGGCACTGCGCGGCGGCGTGCGGGTGCGTGATTACCGTGTTCACTTCGGATAACGCGGTGCCGGGGCGTACCGCCAAATCGAAGTTTACGTTCACCAGCACCTCGGCTTGGATGGACAGCGGCGGCTCGTCTGGGGCGCTCAGATAATCCAAAGTGGCGGACACCCCGCCCTCCACCGAGTTCTCAATCGGCACTACTGCCGCCTCCACCGCCCCCGCGCGCACCGCGAGCAGCGCCGCAGCGACACTAGAGTATGGTCGCGCTGATGCATCAGGGCGTAACGCCAACAATGCTTGGTGGGTGAAAGTGCCCTCTGGCCCGAAATATCCCAACATTGGAAACAGCATACCGTTGCGCAGCCATTCCCCAGCCCTCCCGTTCATTACTAGTTCCCCCAAGGGGGCGGTGAGGGGGGGGTAAAGTGTCTCCAAAATCCTAAAAAATGCCACTTTTGGGCTACTGCTCAGCTAGGGTAACAGCATGACGCAAGCATCTGGTTCACAGCAGTATTGGCAAGCGCCCAAAACGGCAAGCCAACCGCTGAATCAGCCGACACAACCAGTCGTGCCTATCATGGGGCCGCCGAACCCGCCGCTGCACCCCCGCGCGATGGCGTATGACCCGGAGTTACGCCAAGAGGCGCAAGCAGCGCTGGGAGCGTATCGTGAACTCGGCCAGATTAACCCGGAGTATGAAGATGCCGTAGTGGCATCGTTTTTGGCGCGTATAGACCAGCAGTTGGGGCAGCGGGCAGTGGCGGCAGCGGAACCCATCCCGCAGGCGGCGTATGGCCACTATGTGCAGACCACGAAAGGCCGCAAAACTCGGACGGTATACACCGCCGCGCCACCCCCCAAATCCAATAGTTTCGGGCAGATACTGGCACTAGTGGCCACCATTTTGGGGCTGGCCATCCCACTTACCGCTATCGCCGCAGAAGTCATCGGCGTTATCGGGTTCATCATCGTTTGGATAGGCATCACTGCGGTTGGAGTGAGCGCGTTCAGGGCGTTGACAAGCAATAAGCCCGACGATGCACACAAAGCGCTCGGCCAATAACCCTAGCTTAAGTCGGCCTTCAGTTGGTGATTACGCCTGCTGACGAACTGCTTCTGGGCGTATGAACCGATAGCGTTGGTGCCGAGGGAATCGGTTACCGCGCCCACGCCACCGCCGACTACCGGGATACGTTTCGACAACACCGTTACGATACGTTTCCCGCCCATGCGTGCCACGGACGTAGCCAGCACCAAACGCCCCACGATGTCCGGCAACGCCGGGTCGGCCAACGGCGCGGTGGCTACCGCTTGCGGCGTAGTGGGTAGGCTGCCGTCAGCCACCAACTTCTTCACCTCAGCTTCCCCCAGCAGGCACATCAGAATCGCGGCCTGCACACGCGGGTCGTCCAAGTCGTAGCCGCGCAGGTGGGCGATAGCGGCCACCATGCGCGCTTGAATGGTCGCCAACCCGGCGAGGTTCACCGGGAAAGACGCTGCCATAGT
>JAITED010000163.1 GCA_031282235.1 Propionibacteriaceae bacterium
GTAGTGCAGCACCCGCACCAACAGCGCACTGGGCAGCCAAGATGCCTTGTTGAACAGCCGCATCCGGGCGGTTTCACGCAGCGCGAGATAGATGGCCACATCGCGCGCCGGTTCAGCCAAATCAGCAGAGAACTCAGCGACGTTGGTGGGGAGCAAAGCGGCAGTAGCCCCAGTGACCAACGGCAAGGCGGCATCCGAACCGCTCACTGCGCTGGCCGCCACCTGCGCGATAGCTCGCGACACCTGCTCGGCGTACATCATTGCGGCAGCGGAACGCACCATCCCCGACAAGGTGGTGCGCAAAGCTGCGAACTCTGGCGGGAAATCTTCACCCTGAACGGCGAAAGTGGTCATCATCGCCTCACCCAGCCGTAGTGCGATAGGTGCTACCACGGACTGCCAGCCTGCGAACGTGCGTTCCACCCACTCGGCGCGGCTCCACAGCATCGGGGTCAACTCCACCTCCGGCAACACCCCAGCGGCATCCAGCCAAGTAGCGGCCAACCTAAGCGCCTCGGCAAGCTCCCGATTGGAGTCAAGGTTTACATACGGGTCGGGCCCGGCGACGGCAACGAGTTTGCGTACATTACTTTTCACCTCCGGCCAAGGCACCCCCGCACCCGCTTTAGGGCTCATCCGCCCCACCACCTGATTGAGGTTGCCGAGCAAGGTGGAGATGTCTGGCGGCTGGCCATCCTCAAATCCGAGTTGGCGCAACAACTCCGCTAACGGGTTCACATCTCCCGGGTCGCCGTTTTGGTCGTTAGCGTTGCGCTCGTCGTCACTCATCGCTGCCCCCATCTCATGCCTGGATGCTACCATTCAACACCCCAACCGGAGCATGAGGGAACATAAATGTTGAGTTACGCTGGGCGTGTCTTAAGCAGCGCCCCCTTAAGTTTCGCGCTGCCATCTGCTCTAGTAGAGGTGGAATACTGGGGTGCTGTGGCCTAGGCGCGGTATCGTAGACGCTATGGTTTCGGGCATTGAGGGGCAGCACCCGCAGCGGGTGCAGTCCGCGAGTCAGCGCCGCCTGCTGACCCTGCTGGTCGCCTCCGCCATGTTGCTGGGTCTGGCGGCAGCGTTAGTGCTGCTACCCATCCGCTACGTACTGTGGGCACCTGCCGCGCCGATAGATTTATACGCAGCAGCGGAACAACCGGCAATCGTCATTGAGGGAACAGCCACCTACCCGGTGACCGGGCAACTGCTGCTCACCCCGGTGTCAGTCACTTCCGCAGACGGCAGCGTGTCGCTGTTGGATGCGGTGTCAACATTTTTGATGGACGACCACGGGGTGTTTCCCCGCGAAGTCAGCTATCCGGTGGGCGCGCCAGTGGAACAGGTGCAGCAGGAAGTCCCGGCGGTCATGCCAGCAGCCAGACGGGCGGCGGTGGTGGCGGCGCTTCGAATCGCTGGCCACAACGTGCAACAGGTGCCGCTCATCACCCACGTAGTAGTTTCAGGGCCGTCGTATGGTCGTTTAGAGGTGGATGACATCATCACAAAAGTGGACAAAGTGGATGTGTACACCGCCGCCGACGTAAACACCCTAATCAACCAATACGAAGCGGGCGCGGTGGTGCCGCTGACGATACGGCGGCAAGACTTGGAGTTACAGGTGGGGGTGACAACGGTGGTGACGAGCGACCAGCAGGTTCGTATCGGCATCACCATGGAGGACAACTACAGTTACGAACCAAATATCAACTTCAGCCTCGACATCTCCGGGGTCACTAGCGCTGCGGGGTTGATTTTGGCCATCGGCGTATACGATTACCTCGACTCGGAGGATTTGATTGCTGGTCGCAGCGTGGCTGGTACTGGCGTGGTGGATGTGAGCGGAACCATCTCTGCTGCCAGTGGGGTCGCTGAAAAGCTTCGCGCCGCTGCGGATGCGGGAGCCGACCTGTTTCTGCTGCCCGCCGCCAACTGCCAAGACATCGTTGGGAGCAGCTTTGGCGGGATGCGTATCGTCAAAGTGAGCGCTTTAGAAGATGCCATCGCCAGCTTGCGCACCCTGCGCGATGATCCAACAGCCGAGGTGCCCAGTTGTGAAACCCCTTAAAAACCCCACCTGAATGCCCAAAAGGCCTTAAGCAGCAAGACCAGATTTAGATACGAAAACCCCAAGGAGATATTAGTGAACCAGCTTTCTTTAACCCGATTACAGCGCGTGGCTATCGTCGTGGCCGTAGTTTTAGCGGCAGGATTCGGCATAGTAACGTTTCTGACTCACATCTACACCGAATGGTTGTGGTATCAAAGTGTCGGGCAACAGCAGGTGTACACCACCCGGCTAATAACCGCAGTCGGCTTGTTTATCGCGTTCGCGGCGCTAGTGGCCACTCTGGTGGCAGCGTCCGGGCTAGTGGCGCTGAAACTACGCCCAGCGGCGCAGCGTTCCAAAAAACCACAGGAGGGGCTGAGCCAACTGGCTATCGTGCTGCTGGTGGCGCTCGGTGTCGGGGTGATGGCGGGCATGGGAGCCTCCAGCCAAGTGGATACGTTCCTGACTTGGCGGGGTGGGCAGCCGTTCGGGGAAGTGGATGCCTACTACGGTCTGGATTTGAGTTTCTATATATTTACGCTGCCGTGGTGGCGGCTGGTGCTGGGCTACGTGATGACTGGCCTTGTGGTGGGGGGCATCGTCGCGGTGCTGCTACACGCCCTGAACGGTGCAGCGCAGACCCCGCCGGTGAAGATGCGCGCCCGAGAATCTGCCGGCACCCTCACCCCAGAGTTCTCATTGAGCAACCCGTTCACCAAGGCTTCACAAGGGCAGTTGTCGCTGACCGCCGCTTTGATTCTGGTGGTATACGGGGTGCAGCAACTGCTCAGCCGCTACAGTTTCACGGTGAGCGACAACGACGAGCTGTTCACCGGCATCGGCTACACCGATGACCACTCCCGTATCACTGCGGCGCTAGTGGTGGCGGTCATCTCGTTCATCTGCGCAGCGGTGTTCGTTGCCAATACGGTGTTGCGGCGCTGGCCGGTGGCGGTGTCGGCCATCGTGCTACTGGTGGTGTCGTCCCTTATCGTTTCCACCATCTACCCGGCCATCGTGCAGCGCTTCTCGGTGCGCCCTGACGAACCTATCGTCGAATCCCCGTATATCGCGGCACACATCTCTGCCACCCGCAAGGCATACGGCATCGACAAAGTGGAGATAACCGCGTACTCCGCTGAAACTAACGTATCCGCTGGTCAACTGCGCGCCGACGCGGAGGCGTTGCCCGGTATCCGGTTGATGGACCCGGAGGTGATTGCGCCCGCGTTTGAGCAGTTGCAGCAGGTACGGGGTTACTACACGTTCCCGAGTGTGCTGGATGTGGACCGTTACAGTATTGATGGGCAGATGACGGATGCCATCATCGCCGCCCGCGAGATTGATTTGGCCAGCATCCCCGACCAATCTTGGAGCAACCTGCACACCGTATATACGCATGGCTACGCGATGGTGGCAGCGTATGGCAACCGGCGGCAACCCAGCGGTGAGCCGAGTTGGATTGTGGGGGATATTCCTCCCACCGGGGCGCTCTCCGAGCATCAATCCCGTATTTACTTCGGTGAACGCACCACCGAGTACGCCATTGTCGGTGCGCCCGAGGGCACGCAGCCGGTGGAGTTGGACACCCCCGGTGGCGGCACTGAGGGCACTGAGACCCGGAACACCTACGCGGGCAGCGGCGGTGTCTCCGTCGGCTCGTTGTTCAATCGATTACTGTTCGCGTTAAAGTTCACCGACCTCAACCTGTTGCTCTCCGACCGGGTGAATGAAGAATCCGTAATCCTGTTCGACCGGGTGCCCACTGCGCGGGTGGCGAAGATTGCGCCGTGGCTCACTGTTGACCAAAACCCGTTCCCAGCTATCGTTGATGGCCGGGTGGTGTGGATTGTGGATGGCTACACCACCACCTCCGAGTATCCGAACTCGCAGCATGTGCAGTTGAGCGATGGCAAATCCGTGAACTACATGCGCAACTCGGTCAAGGCCACTGTTGATGCGCTGGATGGCACCGTGACGCTCTACGCTTGGGACGAAACCGACCCCATTTTGCGTACTTGGATGCAGATTTTCCCGAATCTGTTGCAGCCGAAGTCGGGGATTAGCGCCGACCTGCTGCAGCATCTGCGCTACCCGCAGGACATCTTCAAGGTGCAACGGGAAGTGTTGGGGCGCTACCACACCACAAACCCTGACACTTGGTATCAGCAATCCGACCTGTGGCAAGTGCCCAGCGACCCCCGCGCCAGCAGCTCCGGGGTGAAAGAGCCGCCGTATTATCTCTCTATCAAATGGCCAGACGATGAGCAGCCGGTGTTTTCGCAGACCGCGGTGTACGTGCCGCGCGACCGCGAAAATCTGGGCGCTTATCTGGCTGTGGTCGCGGACGCTTCCAGCCCCGACTATGGGCGATTACGGGTCTTGAAACTCTCGGATACGCAGCAGATTGCCGGGCCGGGGCAGACGTTCAACGCCATCACCACCGACCAAAAGGTGGCTGACAAGCTGTTACCGTATACGAAACAGGGCAGCGCGCAAGCCATCTACGGCAACCTGCTCACCCTGCCGCTGGGCGGTGGGTTGATATACGTCGAGCCCATCTATACGCAGCGCAAAAACGACTCCACCTCAGCTTCCGGGTCATACCCGGTGCTGCGCTTCGTGGTGGTGCGCTTCGGGGAGCACATCGGCATCGGTGACACTTTGCAGGAGGCGCTGGATACGGTGTTCGCTGGCGATTCCGGTGCCGAAACCGGGGAGGACCCCAGCGGCACCCCCACTACGCCCACCGACCCGACCACGCCCACTGACCCCAGCACGCCCACCGACCCCACGCAGCCTACCGACCCGGATGCAGCCGCAATCCGTGCCCTGCTCGTGGAAGCCGAAAGCTACTTCTTGGCCGCAGATAAGGCGCTACAGGCCGGTGATTTGGCAGGGTATCAAGCCCAACTAGCGTTAGCGCGTGAGAAAATCGCCGCTGCTTTGGCAGGGTTGCGCTAGCGAATACAAGCCCCCTGCTTGAAGGGGGTGCCGCCGTAGGCGGCGGGGGTTATTGGTGGGTGGCGCAGGGAGGTAACCCCCGTCAGGCTACGCCTGCCACCCCCTTCGAGAAGGGGGCTAAATACGTTAGGCGACAGGGTGGCCGAAAGCGTCTACCACGGTGGGGGCTAAACCTAGGGCGGCAAGCGCGGGCACCAGTGCGGTGGCGTCACCGCCGACCACGATGTGTAACTTTTCTGGGTCAATCCAGCGGTTGAAAGCGGCGGTGGCGGATTCGGGGGTCACCTGTAAGCAGGCGTTCTGATGCACCCCGAACCACTCCGGGCTCATGCCGTTCGCCACAAACCCTCCGGCCTGATTGGCGATGGCATCAGCGGTGTCATACGCCAGCGGGGCAACCCCAATGGCGTAGTCAATCGCGTCATTAATCTCAACGGTGGAGAAAGGCTGCGCGGACACGTCCAGCAGTAAGAGCAGTTCGGACAGCAACGCCCCAGTCACCTCCGGGCGGCATTTAGCGCCAGCGGAGAATACGCCGGTGTTGCGCAGTGGTGCTACGGAACAGTTGGCGCCGTATGTAAACCCGCGTTCCTCGCGTAACACCCGATTGAGACGTGAGAGGAACGACCCACCCATGGCGATAGCCCCAATCTGCAGTGGTTCTAGGTCGGGATGCCCCCGGGTGGGGGTGAGGCAGGAGACGTTGACTACGCTTTGCACCGCGCCGGGGTGATGTACCACCCAGACGTGGCGCGCAGCGGTTGGGGCAGCATCCCCGGTTGCGGTTTCTGATACGGGTAATACGGGCGGTAATACGGGCGATACGGGCGGTACGGCGGCGGTAGTTGCCGGAGTGCGGCTGCAAGCTCGCTGTACGATAGCCGCGATGTCGCGGGGGAGTTGCCCGGCAACAATCAGCGTCGCGGCGGCGGGTGACCAGTACTGGTCATGGAAACTCTGTAGCGCAGCAGGGTTGATACGGGTCAGCGTTTCTTGGTCGCCGTTTAGGCGGCGGGATTCCCGCCAAGCAGTGGGGAACAGGGCGGCGCGTGCCGCGTTTGCGGTTTTAGCGGTGGGGTTGGCCTCCATATCGACCAGACTGGTGAGTTCATCATCGACGTGGCGCGCCACGTCCACCGCGTCATAAACCGGTTCCCACAACGCCTCGGTGAGCAACGCCAACCCCACCTCTAGGTGGTCAGCGGCTACATCCACCCCGAGCCGGGTGCTCTGATACGTGGTGCGCGTGGACAGCATCACCCCTGCCGACTCCACCGCCGCCGCGAACAGTTCCCCGGGGTGGGAGGTGGTGCCCTCATCGGCGACATCTGCTGCCAGCGCCGCTACTCCCTCTAGGGCGCGCGGCTCACTGTTAAGCCCGATATCAAACACCACATCGGCTGAAATCACCGCCTGCGAGGGCAAATCGAACGCCCACACCCGTAAGCCGTTGTCAAGCCGCCATTCGCGGTGGGGAGGGAAAGACCAAGGGATAGGGCGACCGATGCTGGGGCGGGAGATAGCCAAGTGGGCTTCGCTCGGATACGTATCATTCGCGCGCGTCATGCGTTTACCTCCCCAGTCAGCGCGGTTTCTTCAACCGCAGTATCAACTTCGTATTCGAGTACGGCGCGCCGCTCTGGAGCTAGCCAAGTGGCGCATACGCGGGCTACGTCTGCGGGGGTCACGGCGGAAACCTCCGCAAAACGGGTGTTGATGCGCTCCGGGTCACCGAGCAGCAGCGCGGCAGAGTTGATGGCATCCGCGCGCTCATCGACTGAGGCTAAAGACGTGAACGAGATACGCGCCGCGTTCGCCAACACCCGCTCCAACTCGGCCTCACTAGGCCCGGCGGCGGCGAGGTCAGTTAGCTGGGTGAGCACTACCTCCTCCAACTCTGCCAGAGTGTGCCCGGGGCGGGGGCGGCCGCCGATAGCGAACAGGGAGGTGCCGCGCGACAACCCCAAACCGAAAGCGACGATGGAATCGGCAGCCTGCCGGGTGCGTATTAAATCGCGGTACAACCGGCCAGATTGTCCGGCGGTGAGCACTGCTGCGGTCACATCTAGGGCTGCATCTTCCGGGGTGCCCGCCGGTGGCACCAGCCAAGTCAGCGACAGGTCGGGCAGGGGTACGTCGCGGCGCACGGCAAGGCGCGGCACTCCGGTAAGCGGTGGCAGCGGTGGCGGCAGCTTGCGTACTCCACGCGGCGTAGTGGGGTTGGGTATCTGGCCGAAGTAGCGCTCTGCGAGCTGGAACCCCTTATCGGTCTCAATAGCGCCGCATAGCACCAAAGTGGCGTTGTCAGGGCGATACCAAGTTTCGTAAAACGCCCGTACCATCTCAATTGAGGCGGCATCCAAATCGGCCATAGACCCGATGGTTTCATGCGCATACGGATGGTGCTCGGGGAAGTTGTGCTGCAACAGCAGGCCGAAAAGGTCACCGTATGGCACGTTGTCGATGCGTTGGCGTTTCTCCTCTTTCACCACTTCGCGTTGGGTGTCCAGATTGGTTTGAGTGACCGCCAGCCCCCGCATACGCTCCGCTTCCAGCCAGAGCGCCAACTCCACAGCGTGCGGCGGCACCGTCTCAAAATAGTTGGTGCGATCCATATCGGTGGTGGCGTTTACCTGCCCGCCTACCGCTTCAATCGCCGCTAGGTGCTCACCGACGGCGACGTGCTCCGTGCCGGAAAACATCAGATGCTCAAACAGGTGTGCAAAACCGCTCGCGCCCGGCTGCTCATCGCCGGAGCCGACCGCGTACCACAGGTTCACCGCCACCGCTGGAGCCACCGGGTCAGGGCTGACGATGACCCGCAGTCCATTGTCCAAAAAACGTTCGTTTAGTGGGTAAGTAACATTGAGCACCAGATATGTCTACCACGGATTGCGAAAACTGTGGTTGACTACTACCCGTGTTCATCGGATTTGGCACCGTCGTCAACGCGGCTCTCGTACTCGTCGGCTCTTTAATGGGGCTGGGGCTGGGTTCCCGCATCCCGGAGCGCACCCGGGAACTCACCACCGAAGTGTTGGGGCTGTTCACCCTAGTGTTGGGCGGGCAAGCCGTGGCGGCGGGCTTCTCAGAAGCGCTGAGTAGCGCGGTCGGCTCGCACGCCCCCATGCTGCTCGTGTTGGGGGCGCTGCTGTTGGGTGGCGCTTTCGGCTCCGGGGTGCAGTTGGAAAACCGTCTCGACAATTTGGCCGAGTGGGCGCGCCGTAGATTCAGCAAAGACAGTTCAAGTGGCGGTTCGCGTTTCGCTGAGGGAGCAGTCAGCGCCACGCTAGTGTTCTGCGTCGGGCCGATGTCGATACTGGGTTCGTTAAACGACGGCTTGGGGCTGGGCGCCGACATGTTAGTGGTCAAATCTGTGATGGATGGTTTCGCCGCTATCGCTTTCGCTGCCAGTTTTGGTATTGGAGTGGCGGCTTCCATAGCGCCTATGGTGCTGTATCAAGGCACGTTGACGTTGTTGGGGATGCTGTTGGGCGATTTTCTCAGCACCGCCCAAGTGGACGCTTTGGGTGCCACCGGCGGCATCATGTTGTTGGGGCTGGGGTTGCGCCTCATCGGTGCTAAACGTATCGCCGTAGCTAACCTGCTTCCCGCCCTTTTCCTAGCCCCGCTGCTGGTGTGGTTAGTGGGATTGTTTAACTGATACGTACCTCAATACGTATCTCAGTACGTATTTCAATACAACACCCCCCGAGCCGCCTAGATTTGAGTTAATACGGCTTCGACGCCAACGCGGCGCTGCTATAGGTATCTTTGTACCATCGCCATACCCCCTCACCCAGCGTAGACTCGGCGCAGCAACGTTGCGAATAGTTTTCTATGGAATATGGGGGTGAGAATAACGGCATGCAGAGCTCAGTCAGTCTGCTGTCGCAGTTGCAGTTACGATTCGTAACAGCCGTTCGTATCTGCGCCTTGTTACTGGTGCCACCAGCAGTTTTCGTGGCATGTTCGGTGGAGGAACCCGTAAAAGAAAACCCTTACGAAGCGGAGTTCGCGCAGGCAATGGCAGAAGCTCCCAATGAGTATCAGCGGGATATTCTCGCTGATGGAGTGATTACTCGGGTCGAGGTGTTGGATGCCCACTCTAGGGTTGTTGAGTGTGTGAACGCCAGTGATTTGGGCATATCAGCGGGTTTCGAGGAAGATACATCTGGAGCGTTCAGTTTCACTTCGCGGGTGTCCGGTGAAGAAGAAACTGCTACTCAAAGTGAGGTAGTTAGCAGGTGTTACTCGCAGTGGGCAGGGGAAATTGATGGGCTCTATAGCAGCATCATCATTAATCCGAACAACGAGGATCCGGATGCGCTGTTTGTCGCATGTTTAATACGCCACGAGTTGGTGCCTGCAGGGTTTACTACTGAGGATTACAAGGAACTCTACGCCGAATGGCAGGAAAAATACGGTTCAAATTACGGTCTCTCAGAGGACGCGCTTGCTGAAATTGAGGCAGCAGGGCATATGTCACTTGGCTCTGATAGTGCCCTACGGGGTATAGACGGTGTAACTTGCGAAGGTTGGTGTTCCGATGACCCCACTCCACCCTTTGTATTACCGGGCGGTTTGACCAGAGACGACCCTGAGTTCGGTGCTTGCATGGTGTCCCCGCTACGCTAACCAATTGGGAAGGTGCTGCTCACGGTTCACGGCCTTAAGCCTAGTATTAGATACGTGCCAGCATCGCCCAGTACCGACGTATTAGCCCAACTGGGCGAGTTGCACATCCCCGAAACGCTGCCCATCGCCGCCCACGCCGCCGAAATCACCGCCCTCATCTCTAAACATCAGGTGGTGGTGGTGGCAGGGGAGACCGGCTCCGGTAAAACCACACAGTTGCCGAAAATCTGTTTGGCCGCGGGGCGAAAACACATCGGGCACACCCAGCCGCGCCGTATCGCCGCCCGCAGTGTCGCCACCCGGATTGCGTTCGAGTTGGGGGTGCCGCTGGGCGACATAGTGGGTTATCAGGTACGTTTCACCAACCAATCCAGCATCCGCACCCAGTTAAAACTGATGACGGACGGCATTCTGCTCTCCGAAATCGCCACCGACCGCAACCTGCGCAATTACGACACCATCATCATCGACGAAGCCCACGAACGCAGCCTCAACATCGACTTCCTGCTCGGATACTTGAAACAGCTGTTGCCGCGCCGCCCCGAACTCAAAGTCATCATCACTTCGGCCACCATCGATACTGCGCGGTTCTCGCAGCACTTTGGCGATGCGCCCATCGTGGAGATTGCTGGCCGCAGCTACCCCGTCGCGGTGCGCTACCGCCCACTGGAGCCCGAGACCGAACAGTCGGACGCTATCGTAGCTGCGGTCAAAGAGCTGCGCCTTGTTGGCGGTGGGGTGGGGGACATACTGGTGTTTCTGGCCGGGGAGCGCGAAATACGCGAAGCTGCGGCGGCGCTCACCAAAGCGAAACTGCCCGAGGTTGACATTCTGCCGCTCTACGCTCGGCTCTCCACCGAGGAACAGCAGCGGGTGTTTGCACCCCATCCGGGGCAGCGTATCGTATTGGCCACAAACGTTGCGGAAACCTCTCTCACCGTACCCGGCATTCACTACGTGATAGACCCCGGCACCGCCCGTATCTCGCGTTACTCCGCGCGCACCAAAGTGCAACGTCTCCCCATCGAACCCATCAGCCGCGCCAGTGCCGACCAGCGGATGGGGCGCTGCGGTCGGGTTGCGCCCGGTATCTGTATCCGGCTCTACAGCGCTGCGGATTACGATTCCCGCCCGGCGTTCACTGAGCCGGAGATTCTGCGCACAAATCTAGCGGCGGTCATCTTGCGCATGGCGGCGGCCAAACTGGGTGACATTCGCGCGTTTCCGTTCGTCGAAGCCCCCGATGAGCGCCAGATTGCTGATGGGCTGCGGCTGCTGGACGAGTTGGGCGCGTTGAGCGTCAAATCGCGCACCCACGCCCGACTGACGGACATCGGCCAACAACTCGCCCGGCTGCCGGTGGATCCCCGCTTGGGACGTATTCTGTTGGAAGCTGCCCAGCGTAACTGTCTCACCGAAGCGTTAGTGCTAGTCTCCGGGCTATCCATACCAGACGTGCGGGAGCGCCCCACCGATAAACGCGCCGCCGCTGACGCCTTACACGCCCGATTCGCTTCCGATGACGTATTCAATTTCAATACGGCTACTTCCTCCCCTGACGTGTCTCCTGCACCCCCAGCGCCACCGTTGCGCCACACCGTGCACACCAATACGCACATCGACCGCACTACTGCGAAGCCCGACCCCGGCGGTGATGTGGCGGCGCTGCTGCGGCTTTGGAGATACCTACACCTACAACGCGCCCGCCTCAGTGCCAGCGCTTTTAGGCGGCTCTGCAAGGCTGAATATCTGAACTATCAACGTATCCGGGAGTGGCTGGACCTCAACTGGCAGTTGGGCGAAGTGGCCCGCGAACTGGGGCTCGTCAGCAACAAACGCCCCGCCGAACTAAACGACGTACTCACAGCGATGCTCTCCGGATTGCTAGGCCACATCGGATTGCTAGACCACCCCACAGCGGCGTCCACTGTCGCTGCAACTAAACCTCGACGAGTACGCGGCCCCCGGGAGTATCTAGGAGCTAGGGGAGCGCGTTTCGCCATCAGTCCGGCCTCACTGCTCGCCAAACACCCGCCGGAGTTGGTTATGGCCGTGGAGTTGGTGGAAACCACCCGGCTGTGGGCACACGCGGCAGCCGAAATCAGCGCTGAGCAGGTGTTGGCGGTCGGCGGGCACCTGCTGCAACACAGCTACTTTGAGCCGCACTTCTCATCTGATACGGCGACGGTGCTGGCGTTTCGGAACACCAGCCTGCTGGGGGTGCCGCTAGCGACCGGGGTGAGTGTTGGCTACGGGGACGTGAACCCCGGTGTTGCCCGCGCCATCTTTATTCAAGGCGCTCTCGTGGCTGGGGAGTGGGCACCGCGTCCCGGTAGTTTGGCGGCGCGGCTCATCGAACGCAACGCCCGCACCCGGAGCCAAGCCGCCGCACTCGCCGCGCGGGAGCGCACCCCGGAGGTGTTGGATTCGGAGTTAGCGGATTGGTTTGCGGCCAGACTGCCCGCCGACATCGTTTCGGGTGCCGAGTTGGAGAAGTGGTTACGCGCTGCACCACACCATCTGGAAGCGTTGCGGCTCCAAGTGGATGACCTAGTGAGCCGCCCAGACGAGCAAGCGTACCCCGGAGTTTGGACGTTCGGAGATGGCAGTGTCCCCATCGATTACCGTTTCGCTCCGGATACGGAACGCGACGGAGCCACCGTAAAAGTGCCGTTGGCGAAGTTGGCGGAAGCCAATCCGGCGAGCTTCACTTGGGGACTACCGGGCCGACGGCAAGAGCTAGCGACGGCGCTCATCCGCTCCCTGCCCAAGCGGCTGCGTACCGCATTCGTACCCGCGCCAGATTTCGCCGCGAAAGCGTTGCAGTGGTTGGAACACAACGCTGATGCCACCACCCAAGCCCAACCTTTCAGCGACGCCCTCGCGTATGCCTTGCTGCAGTTGACCGGCGTATCCGTGCAGCGCAGCGATTGGAACCCGGAAGCAGTGCCCGCCCATCTGCGGCTCAACTTTGCAGTGACCGATGGGGACAAGGAGGTGGCGTTTGGCAAAGACATCACGGTACTCCAGCGTGACTACGCCAAACAGGTGTCAGCGGCGCTCACCACCGCTGCGCCACGCCACCGCAGCGGCACCACTTGGGTGTTTGATACCCTGCCGGAAACACTCACCATCACCAAGAACGGCATCAACGCCACCGGCTACCCCGGCCTGCGCGACTTAGGCGACGCGGTGAGCGAAGCGGTGTTCGACACGCCAGCGTTCGCCGCCAAACAACAGCGGCTGGCCATCGTCCGGCTGCTGCAACTGGGCCTGCCCGACCCGACCCGTTGGGTGCTTGCCCACCTCAGCCAGTCGGAGCTGTTGGCGTTCTCCACCGGGTCGTATCCAAACACTGCTGCGGTGCTGCACGATGCCCACCTCAAAGCCATCGCCCAACTGGTTGCCGCGCACGCCGACCCCAGCAAGATACGCGATGCTGCGGCGTATCACGATTTGGAACAAAAAGTGCGCCAAGACCAAGCGGAGCAGACCCGGAAAGTGGTGATTACCGCCGCCCAAGCGCTGCAACACGCGCAGGCGGTGTCCATCCAGCTGGGCGACGTCGCCCCCGAACATCCGGCCTACGGCGACATCCGCGCCCAGTTGCAAGACCTACTTCCCCCCGGGTTCATCGTAAAAGTGCCAGACCCATGGTTCAACAGCCTGCCGCGCTACCTGAAAGCCGTACTGCTGCGGCTAGAGGTGCTGCACACCAACCCGGCGCTTGACGAACCCCGGATGGCGCAAGTGGACGCGATGCTGAGTGAATACGACGACCTGCTGGACACCCTGCCGCCCGGGCATCCGATACCGGATGAGGTGCGCGATATCGGTTGGTTGATTGAGGAGTATCGGGTGCAGGTGTTCGCGCAGCGACTGGGCACCGCAGTGCCCGTCTCCGAAAAACGCATCCGTAAAGCCATCGCAGCGTTTCAGTCCATTTAACCGGCGATAGCCTTCAGACACGAGTACGATTGTTAGCGCCGGATTAAGCCGGAGGCTAGCAGAAAGGCGGGCAAAAATGAGTATTACAGACAAGCTAAAGGACATCGCTGAGGATGTCAGCGATAAAATCGGCGAAGGTATTGATTACGTGAAGCGTGAATCTGCCGAAGGGGGCAAGATTGATACGTTCATGGACAAGGTCGGCGTGAAACTCTCTGACGCAAAAGACGTTGTCGTAGAGAAGGTCGGTGACTTGAAAGGCAAGTTCGCCGCTGACGAAACCAAGGAAGATGCCCCAGAAGGGGCGTGTTGTTGCGGTGATAAGCCAGCGGAGGAGACCACCGAGAAGTGCTGTGGCGACAAGCCTGAGGGTGAAGCGACCGAGAAGTGCTGCGGTGACAAGCCTGAGGGTGAAACGACCGAGAAGTGCTGCGGTGACAAGCCCGAGGGCGAAACGACCGAGTAAATAGCGTCAGCCGTTTAGTTGGGAGGCTTTAGAGCGTAATAGCTTTAGAGCCTCCCGCTCTAATTGGCGGGCGCGCTCCGCAGTGATGCCCCACCTAGCGCCGATTTCTTGCAGTTTCTCTGGGGCGCAGTTATTTAGACCAAAACGGCGGCGGATTACGTCAGCGGAGCGTTCGTCAAGCTCACTGAACAGTTGCGCTAACTGTGCCCGTTGCTCATGCCGCCGCTGTTCAGATTCGGGATCGGTATCGCTGACTGTGGCGATCAAATCGCCGAGTACGGTGGTTGAACCCTCATCCAACGGGGCATCGAGGCTCACATGGTCGCGGGCGATGCGAGCCAGTTCAGCAATCTCATTCGCGGTCGTATTCAGCTCAGCAGCAATCTCGGCGTATGTCGGTTCGCGGTTCAACTTCTGGTCTAGGTTGTGCCGCACGGTAATCATCTGGTTAATCTGCTCGGCGATGTGCGTCGGTAGCCGCACGATACGACCGTTACTAGCTAAACCGCGGCTAATCGCCTGCCGCACCCACCAAGTAGCGTAAGTGGAAAACTTGAAACCCTTGGTGTAGTCAAACTTCTCTACCGCACGTATCAACCCAGTGTTGCCCTCCTGAATGAGGTCGGCCAGCGGCATCCCGGTATGGACGTATTTGGCCGCTATCGAAACCACTAGGCGCAGGTTTGCTTGTACGAAGCGGTTAAATGCTGCTTTACCAGCGGCGACGAGTTGGTGTAGCGTCTCGGGGTTCGGATGCGATGCGCATTTCGCCGTATCGGCTAGCAGTGATTCTGCGCGGCGACCGGCCTCAATAGCGCGGGCGAGTTCAACTTCTTCAGCTGCGGCAAGGAGCGGGGTTTTAGCGATTGCGTTTAGGTAGGCGTTTACGCAATCATTGCTGTTGTCGCTAGGGGTGTTCACTAAACCTGCTTCCTAAAGAATCGCTTCCGCTCGTTTGTTTTGGCGCGCCGGTCGGGGGCGCAAAGGCACAACGGCACTGTTGCAACGTTTCATTCCGGGAACTTTGTAGGTCAGCTGTGGGCTGAAAAATACGCCACAGGTCGGGGTATAGCTTGATTTGGCCTGCCAAATGTGGCATAATTTCACAGGCTCTTGACAGCAGCGCGGTTTTGCGCACCCAAGAGCCTGTTTGTTGACTATCAGAAAGTGTACGACGTGGCATCAAAAAAGTCCGCAAAAGTGGATACTGCGCCCAACGAGGTGGCAGCTAAGTCAGTTACTAGTGCATCGGAGAAGGCTGCCAAGACGCGCCAGCGGGCGGTCGAGCCCGCTGTTGCTGCTGCCGCTGACCCCAGTTCTATCGCCGCTATCGAGTTGATAGCGGACTTGCAGCTTGTTGACGGCGAGGACGACTCCGCAGAGGAGGAGTTCTTGGTGCCCACCATCGAGGACGTTATCAGCGACCTTGACCCCACTGATGCCGAGGTGGATGGCGATGAGTTGGTGGTTCCGATAGGCCGGAAACGTACCCTTGACGACATCGACGATGCCGACTTTGAGCCGGGCGAGATGGAACGCGAAGAAGCGGAGTTGCTGGGCAACGAGTTGGACGAGAAGGCCACGGAGGATTTGGGCGGGTTCTCCGTATCGGATTCCGATGATTCCGACGAACCCGAGGTGCAGGTCACGTCCGCTGGGGCCACCGCTGACCCGGTGAAAGACTATCTGAAGCAGATTGGCAAGGTGGCGTTGTTGAACGCCGAGATGGAAGTGGACCTTGCCAAACGTATTGAGACCGGCCTGTTCGCAGAGGAGCGGCTGCACAACCCGAAGTTTGATGCCAGCCCCGAACTGCGTGACGACTACGAGTGGATTATCGCGGACGGTCGCCGCGCTAAGAATCACCTGTTGGAAGCCAACCTGCGTTTAGTGGTGAGCTTAGCTAAGCGCTACACCGGGCGCGGCATGTTGTTCCTTGACCTGATTCAAGAGGGCAACTTGGGGTTGATTAGGGCAGTTGAGAAGTTCGACTACACCAAGGGTTACAAGTTCTCTACGTATGCCACTTGGTGGATTAAGCAGGCCATCACGCGCGCTATGGCTGACCAAGCCCGTACTATCCGTATCCCGGTGCATATGGTTGAGGTCATCAACAAGCTGGCGCGGGTGCAGCGCCAGATGCTGCAGGATTTGGGTCGGGAACCAACGCCGGAGGAACTGGCCGTAGAGCTGGATATGACTCCCGAAAAAGTCATCGAAGTGCAGAAATATGGCCGCGAACCCATCAGTCTCCACACCCCGCTGGGTGAAGATGGTGACTCCGAGTTCGGTGACTTGATTGAGGATTCCGAAGCCATCGTGCCTGCGGAAGCTGTCAACTTTACCTTGCTGCAGGAACAGCTCAACTGCGTATTGGATTCGCTGTCGGAGCGCGAAGCAGGCGTCGTGCAGATGCGTTTCGGTCTCACAGACGGCCAGCCCAAAACCTTAGACGACATCGGCAAAGTGTACGGGGTGACCCGTGAACGTATCCGTCAAATCGAAAGTAAGACGATGAGCAAGCTGCGCCACCCCTCCCGCTCGCAGGTGCTCCGCGATTACCTTGACTGAACACCTGGTAGGGTCAATGGCGTGGGCTGGGTAGTTATTTGCGGATTATTGTTGGTTGGTGCCGCCGTTGGTATTGCGCTGGAACCGCGTCAGCTGTGGTCGGCTAACGTAGCGCTGGCGGCGCTACTGATTGCGGTGCTGCTCGGATTCCGCGAGTTCATCGATGTGGTGGATAGAACCCCCAGCTATTTGGGCGCGCTCAGCCTAGTAGCGCTGTTTGCGCTGCTCATCTTGATGATGGTGGTGTTGGGGTTTGCGCTGTTGTGGAACGGTTTGGTGATGTGGCGGCGCGAGGGGCGTTCTTTGGGCAATTCGCTCTCGCTGTTGGCGGGTATGGGGGTGCTCGCATACATCATCAGCGGGCTCCTTGTGATTGTGCTTACCTCGGAGAGGCTGTTTTTGTGGACGTTTCTGCTCGGGTTGCCGTTGGCTTATTTGAGCTACGGTTTCCTGGCGTATCTGCTATATTCAGCCTGCTATCAGCGTTTTACTAGGCGTTTCGCTAAAGCAAAGGCAGCTGTGGTGGTGCTGGGAGCCGGGCTGATTCAAGGGCGGGTGACTCCGCTGCTCGCCAGTAGGTTGGACATGGGTCAGGTGGTGCTCGCCCAATCCCGCGCCGCTGGATGTGAGCCGCTACTGGTGGTCTCCGGTGGTCGTGGCCGCGATGAACCGCGTTCGGAAGCGGACGCTATGTCGGAGTATCTGGTGGAGCACGGCGTTCCTGCTGCCGAGATTGTAAAAGAGGACACATCGCGCACTACGCGAGAAAACATCAACAACACCAAGGCGATACTGGAAGCCAAGGGCTGTCGTGGAAAAGTGATCGCAGTGACGAACAATTTTCACGCTTTCCGCGCCGCCACCTTGATGCGCCGTGCCAAACTGCCCGGTCAGGCGGTCGGTGCCGCTACCGCCAGCTACTTTTGGCCCTCCGCAGTGCTACGCGAATACGTTGCGCTGCTCGGTGACTCCTCTTGGATTAACAAAGTGGGGCTACTGCTCAGTTGCGTGCCACTATTGGGATACGCTATATCCCAACTGCCCTAAACGAGAGGAAAGCAGATGGACACCAAAGCCGAAGTGCTAGCAGTATTCGTACAAAGCGAGCAGCCACTGAAAGCCGCCGACGTAGCCACAAAGCTAGGCATCGAAAAAGCAGCCGTAGACAAAGCCATCAAAGCCCTAAAAGCCTCCGGCGAAATCGTATCCCCCAAAGTCTGCTTCTACACCGCCGCCAAATAGTGCGCTAACTACCCGTTTCAAGCTGCGCTGCCGCGAGCCACGCTATCAGCGACTCCTTTGAGGGGCTGCCGTTG
>JAITED010000027.1 GCA_031282235.1 Propionibacteriaceae bacterium
GTATTTGAGAAGTTACGCGGCGCGTCCGTTTGATACTGCACTTGCGCCGTGGGGGCAGTGGTGTCAATGCCACTGACAATGATAACTCCTTGCGCTACAGTGCCGTCGGCAAAGGCCACCATGACGGTGTGGTAGTCGTTTTCTCGCGTCCAGTCTGCGGCCAGTGTCAAAACCAACTGATTCGCAATTACTGGTTGTTGCACGCCATCTAAATTGAACGGTTTATCAGTTCCACCGCTACTGGTGCTCCATTTAGCGCTATCAAGTGCTACGCAATCTAAATAAACGCCGATAACGTCCGCGCCACCGCTAAATTCTGCGTTCGTATACAGCGTATAAGCCGGTGCCAGATAAACCCCGGCAGCGTTTGTGGAATCCGGCAACGACTGTACAGCGCTTATGTCAGTGGCGTAATTACTGCCCGAATTGTCAAGGAAGTAGGCGACCCTGGTAGCGTCATTGCTTCCCTTAACCACGCCCCTCTCAACCGTGTGGCGTGGTACTTGCCAATCGGGTATACCAATATCCAAATGGCCAGTCGCGCTAACGGCAAGCGTCATCCAGTAGTTGTAGGCATCAATACTATAAACGCCAGTTATGACGGCGTTTGTAGCGGGGGTGCCGTCATCGTTAAATAACTGGATGAGCCCGCTGTATGAACCATTGCCGTCCCATAGCAGCTCATTCAAGTCAACGCTATCAAAAGCGTTAGCATAAGCGGTATCAAAGTCGAATCGAAGAATAAACGATGACCAATCAGCAGGCATCGGAAGCGCCTCGGCACCATGGATAGCTCGCCGGTCAGTAACCGGATCTTGTGCCGAGATTGCGGTTATGTTTTGCTGATTTTTCTGGAACTCATATGCGCTCCCCAAAGCTGCGTGCGCAGACGGGTTTGCCCCTAGCAGGGAACTAAAGCGCGCAACAGGAATAAACCCCAGAACGAGTAGCAGAGCTAGCGCTCCGCACAGCGTCCTTAGCCGTCGTGCTATTCGCGTATTTCCAATCTCAGCACTGGAGGGAGGGGGAGCCGTCATCTCATTAAAATCCAACATGCCCAGACCTCTTTCCTTCACGCACAGATACGTACTGCAGAACCCCTACAGACGCCGTCAGTCTACTAGCCCCGACGATATGCACATACAAGATGTCCGCGTGGCAGAGTTGCATGGCGATAACGGGGCGATAACTGAGTATTATGGCTCCTTGTGCTAACTGCGAGGGATTTGGAAGTACGGGCGGGGCCTAAGCTGTTGCTGCAGCCTACCTCCTTTCAGGTCGCGGCGGGGGACAAAATTGGGGTAGTGGGACGCAACGGGGCTGGCAAGACGACCACCATGCGTATTTTGGCGGGGGAAGGGTTGCCTGCTGCGGGCACAGTGCAACGCAGCGGACTCATCGGATATCTGCCGCAAGACCCGCGCGAATCCGACCTATCGGCCACGGTGCGGCAACGTATTTTGTCGGCGCGGGGGTTGGACGGCATCTTTGAGCGGATGCGGCGCTACGAAACAGAGATGGCTAGCACCGTAACTGAGATACGCGAACGGGCGATGCAGTCATACGCCCGCGCCGAGGCGGAGTTGTTGGCTGCCGGTGGTTACGCTGCGGAAGCGGAGGCCGCGCAGATTGCGCACAACTTGGCGTTGCCAGACCGGGTGATGCAGCAGCCGCTACATGAACTCTCCGGTGGGCAACGCCGCCGCGTGGAATTGGCTCGTATTCTGTTCTCTAAAGCCGATACGTTGCTGCTGGACGAACCCACCAACCATTTAGACGCTGACTCTATAGTTTGGTTACGCGACTTCATCAAAAGCTATCCTGGCGGTGTGATGATGATTAGCCACGACGTGAAACTGCTGGAAACCACAGTCAACAAGGTGTTTCATCTTGACGCGAACCGCGAGGCGCTGGATGTTTACTCGATGGGTTGGAAGCTCTACCTCAACCAACGCGAATTGGATGAGAAGCGCCGCAAGCGGGAACGCGCCAACGCGGAGCGTAAAGCTGCGCAACTCACCGCCACCGCTGATAAGTTGCACGCCAAAGCCACCAAGGCCGCTGCCGCCCACTCCATGATGCGCCGCGCCGCCGCGTTGCTGAACGAAACGGAGCAGGTACGCGATAAAGACCGGGTGGCCAGCATCAACCTGCCCAAGCCAGCGCCGTCCGGCAAGACCCCGCTCACCGCAGCGGGTTTGTCGAAAACCTACGGTTCCTTGGAGGTGTTCACCGCCGTTGACCTCGCCATCGACCGTGGCTCTCGGGTGGTGGTGCTCGGCCTCAACGGTGCGGGCAAAACCACGCTGCTACGTATTTTGTTCGGCGTTGAGCAGCCGGACACCGGAGAGGTGAAATACGGGCACGGCTTGAAACTGGGGTATTTTGCCCAAGAGCACGACCAGTTGGATTTAAGCCGCACCGTGCTAGAAAACATGCTGGCAGCCGCCCCCGACCTGAACGAAACCGAAGCCCGCAAGGTGTTGGGGTCGTTCCTGTTCACAGGGGATGACGACCACAAGCCGGCGCACGTGCTCTCCGGCGGTGAAAAAACTCGGCTAGCGCTCGCCACTTTGGTGATGTCGAAAGCGAACGTATTGCTGCTTGACGAACCCACCAACAACCTAGACCCCGCCTCCCGCGCCGAAGTCCTAAAAGCTATCCGGGCTTATCAAGGAGCGATTGTGCTGGTAACGCACGATGAGGGTGCCGTAATGGCGCTGGAACCTGAGCGCGTCCTGCTGCTCCCCGATGGGGTAGAGGATTTGTGGGATGACGATTACGCCGAGTTGGTGTCCTTGGCGTAATACTATGCTCCAGATATTTGCCCGTTACAATGAGTGGGTGAGCATCGACGACGAAGTGGCCGTAGATAACCGCTGGGGCAGGTTACACATCGAACGCACCAAGGGGTTTCCGAGGCGTTACGAAGTGTCTGCCGCCACTAGGGCGCGGCAAAAAGGGCAGATTCTGGCGTATGTGAAATGCCCCAGTTTCAACCCGTTCAACTCGGCGCACTACTATACGGACGCAGCGTGTACGCAACTGCTGTTCAGCGTCCGGGGGCGTTGGCCGTTCCTCACCAAAAACACCTATCAAGTGCGGACGCCGGATAAGCAGGTTATCGCCGAGTTCGATAAAGATTTGGGCAAGTCGTTTGCCAACGCTGTGATTCATCTGGAGACCATAAACGGCATTGAGGGCATCGGGCGCGACGTGAACACCACCGTGAATAAAGCGCGCCGGTTCGTCAACTTCTCGGCGTTGGTGGAGTTCCCGTTCTACACCGGGGGCGCGCGCGAAATCGCCACTGTCAGCAAAGGTTGGGGCAAAATCGACCCGTTCCTAGTGAATATCCCGCGTTTGCCAAACGGTAGGCAACTCGATTGGCGGGTAGCGGCAGCGCTCGCCGTGTTCATGGATTTAGCGCTCAATCGGGCGCAGTTCTGATACGGCTCTGATACGGTTTTGATACGGCTCTGATACTCTGATACGGCTTTGACTAGGGTGTTTTGCGTTTACGTATGAACGCCACTAGGCGATAGGTCGCCGGTAGCACCGCGATTTCGATGAGCACTTTCCAGACGTAACCGGTGACGATGTAGTTGGCCATAGTGCCGCTGGCGATACCCCACCAAGCGATGAGGCAGAACAGCGTCGTATCGGCGGCCTCGCCAA
>JAITED010000039.1 GCA_031282235.1 Propionibacteriaceae bacterium
ATCCAACTCACCCGTATTTTGGCTGCCGAGTGGGCGAGTAAAGGGGTGCAGGTGAACGCGGTCGCCCCCGGTGCCACTTGGACGGGCATGACCACCCCGGCGATGCAAGACCCAGCCACAGCGGCTGCCATCATCGGACGCGGATTCTCCGGGCGTATCTCACATCCGGAGGAGATTGCGGCGGCGGTGGTGTTTTTGGCATCCACAGCCGCTGACCAGATTGTTGGGCAAACCATCTTCGTAGACGGCGGTTCGTCCGCGAGGTGATGTCATGAGTTCCTATCCCTCCACCGCGCGCCCACTAGGAGATATACGCGGAAAAGCACAGCAGAAAGGCTAAGACATGAGCGAACAAGACCTCAACGGACATGTAGCGTTGATAACCGGGTCATCCTCCGGTATCGGACGGGCTACGGTGTTGGCGTTTGCGGCGCGCGGAGCTAGCGTAGTGGGCGTGGCGCGCTCGGATGATGCGTTGGGCGCAGCTGTGGCCGAATTGGGGGGTGACTACGTACAAGTACGCGGCGATGTGCGTTGTGAATCCACCGCGACGGCGGCGGTGCAGGAGGCGCTGGAACGCTACGGCCATATTGATACGTTGGTGAACGGCGCGGGTGTAGGGCAATACGACGACTTCGTAAACGCCACCGCCGAGTTATACGACGAAATCATGGACACCTCCATGCGCGGCACGTTCCTGTTCACCGCCGCTACCGTACCGCACATGATTGCGCGGCATCAGGGCACCATCATCCAAGTGGCATCTCAGGCCGGGTTGCAGGGGTTCCCGCGCGAGGCGGTTTACTGTGCCGCGAAACATGCGCAGGTGGGGTTTTCGCGCTCGCTGCGGCGGGAGCTGCAACCGCACGGTATCAAGGTGGGGGTGGTGTGCCCGGCGGCAGTGCTCACTGAGTTTGCGCACGGGCGCGGGCGCGATGACGAGTTCTTGTCGCACACCGATTATTTTTTAGCCGCGACCGATTTGGCAGCCGCAATCCTGTTCATGGCTACCCAATCCCCGAACTCCCGAGTGACAGAGATGGCGCTAATCTCTCTGGGTGAAGCGTTGTAGTTCATGGTTTGTCGATTCGTCTCTAATTTGCAGGCGTTGTGTGCTAGCCTCTGGTTGCGTTCGACGACTAGACTTTTTAGGTTGTCGGAAACGCGAGGTTCGCGAGGTTAAAGATGGAGACCGTGATGGGGTCGGGCGAGCGACGGGCCACGTTGCGCTCTGTGGCTGACGCTGTGGGCGTGTCCCGTACCACGGTCTCCAACGCCTACAACTGCCCGGAACGGGTGTCGCCGGGGTTATTGGAACAGATTCTCGACGCGGCGACGCGGTTGGGCTACTCTGGGCCGGATCCGTTGGCGCGCAAACTGCGTACTGGGGTTAAGTCGTCGGTGGGGGTGGTGTTTACTGACGCGCTGCCGTATGCCTTTAAGGACGAAGCCGCCGCCGGGTTCCTGCAAGGGGTGGCGCTAGCCGTGGAGCAGGCGCAAACATCCATGTTGCTGATTCCTGCTGGGCCGGAATCCGATGGTGGCCCAGAGCAAATCGCCATGTCAACGGTGGATTCGCTGGTGGTGTATGGGGTTCCCGAGGGGGCGCCGTATATGCGCGAGATTCTGGCCAAAAGGGTGCCGGTGGTGATTGTGGACGGGGCCACTGATGTGCCCGGCGTGGACGTGGTGGGGCTGGATCAAGTTTCGGCGTCCGCGTTGACGGCGCGGCATTTGGCCGCTTTGGGGCATCTGGAAGTGGGGGTGTTATGCCACCGGCTTTCTGACCAAGTGTATGTGGGGCATGTTGACGGGGCGCGTTTGACGCGGGCTACATACACCGTGCAACGCGAGCGGGTGTTGGGGTTCGCGCAGGAGTTTCAGCGGGTGACCGGGGGGCGTGGCGTGGTGCGTATCGCGGAACGCGTAGTCAGCGATTTGGACTCCGGCATCTCGGGTGCCAGCGCCATCCTGCGCGATTTCCCGGACGTGACCGCTATCGCCTGCACCTGCGACATGCTGGCGCTCGGAGTGTTATACGCAGCGCAGCAGCTGGGGCTGTCTGTCCCCGATGACCTGTCCGTGACCGGGTTTGATGACATCCCCTCCGCGCTGCCTGCGGGTCTCACCACCATCTGGCAACCGCTGCAAGACAAAGGGCGCGTCGCCGGGGAGATGGTGTTGGGGCATGCCAGCGAGCGCGGAGGTCGCAAACAGTTGCTTCCTACCAAGCTGCAAATACGGGGCACCACCGGGCCTGTCGCTGCCGCAAAGCGGCGCTAAAGTTCACAGTTTGCGGCGTACTGCGCCTTTGTCGGCAGATAGCGCTAGGTGGCCGTAGATTTTCAACGCTTGGCTCACTTCGCGCACCCGGTGTTTGGGCTTCCAAGCCTTGTCGCCTAGGGCTTCTTCTGCGGCGCGGCGCTCCGCTAACTCGGCTTCGCTTATGTTCACGTTGATGGAGCGGGAGGGGATGTCGATTTCGATGATGTCACCGTCTCGGATGAGGCCGATGGCACCACCGGCGGCGGCTTCGGGGCTGATGTGCCCCAGCGACAAGCCGGAGGAACCGCCGGAGAAGCGGCCATCGGTGATTAGGGCGCACTGCGGGCCGATGCCGATACCTTTCAGATACGCAGTGGGGTAGAGCATCTCTTGAAAACCGGGGCCGCCGGATGGCCCTTCGTAAATGATGACCACCACATCGCCCGGCTTAATCTGGCCGCCAAGAATCATCTCAACCGCTTCTTCTTGCGACTCGGCCACTTTGGCCGGGCCTGCGAAGTGGTGTTGATGTGCGGGAACACCAGCGATTTTGCAGATGGCACCGTCTAGGGCGATGTTGCCTTTCAGCACGCCGAGACCGCCGTCGGTGGTGTAAGCGTGAGCTGCGTCGCGGATGGCACCCGTAGCTGCATCTAAATCGAGCGTTTCGTATAAGGTGCTATACGCGAACGGTTGCGTGGTGCGCGCTTTGCCCGGAGCCGCTAGAAATAGCTCGCGGGCCTCCGCAGTGGCTGAACCGCCGCGAACATCCCAATCGGCTAGCCACTGCTGCAACGATGGCGCGTGTATGGCGTGGGTGCCCGGTTGCAGCAGCCCGGCGCGCAGCAGTTCCCCGAGCAGCGCGGGGATGCCACCGGCGCGGTGGACGTCCTCAACGTAGAAGTCGTGCGTATTCGGAGCCACTTTGCAGATGCAGGGCACTTTGCGGGAGAGGGCATCAATATCATCTTGGGTGAAATCCACGTCCGCAGCGTCCGCGGCGGCCAGCAGGTGCAGCACGGTGTTTGTGGAGCCGCCCATCGCAATGTCTAGCGTCATGGCGTTTATGAACGCTTCCCGGGTGGCGATTGCACGTGGCAATACGGACTCGTCGCCAT
>JAITED010000188.1 GCA_031282235.1 Propionibacteriaceae bacterium
TTGGCAAAGTCGGTAATGAAGTCAATTGATTATTGTTGACATACAGGTGTGTAAGCGCAGCGGGCAAAGCAGGCAACGAAGTCAACCGATTATTGTTGACATACAAGCCATAAAGCGTAGCGGGCAAAGTCGGTAACGAAGTCAACCGATTAACACTAGCTTGCAAGTACTCAAGCTTATTTGGCAAAGTCGGTAATGAAGTCAATTGATTATTGTTGACATACAGGTGTGTAAGCGCAGCGGGCAAAGCAGGCAACGAAGCCAGCACTGTATCGCTTACCTGCGAGGAGAGGAGAGGAGAGGAGAGGAGAGGAGAGGAGAGATAAGTTCGGTTTTTCTTTGAGTTTGGCTTCGTAACACAACAGGATGATGGCTAGCAGGCCGAAGCAGGTGGCGATGCCGAGCGGGAGGGCACCGCCACGCAAACCGGCTAGTACGGCGTGGAAGCCCAGCACGGTGAGGGTGGCCCAGATGGACAGGCGCATCCCGGTGCGGCGTACCGCGAGCGGAAGCAGCGTACCTCCCCACTGCACATACCACGGGTGCAGTGCCGGGGAACAGAATACGAACCACAGCAGGCCGTATGAAACGAACGCATACGGGTGGCGCGGGAGTCGTCGCCAACCCAGCACTAAAACAGCGACGGCGGCCAACATGAGGCCGAATGTACGCGACCAGAACACGGCGGTTGCCGCCAACTGGGGGGCATCGAAACTGACCGCCAACCAAGCCAGCAAGTTACCGAGCAGTGTGAACGGCGCTACGGTGATGATACGACCGGGGACATCCACCGCGAACACCCAACCGAACCCCAACCCGGTGACCACTGAGACCAGCGCAAACACCCCGGTCGCCACTACGAGCGATACCAACACCCGCCCGACGCTTACGAACAGGGTGTGCGATGTCCAGCGCCGTATCGGGTAGGCGATGAAAGGCAGTGCCACCACCGCTAACGCCGCCGGTTGTTTCACCGCAGCGGCCAGACCGACCAGCGCGGCGCCGAGCAACCACGCGTATAACGTCTGCCGCTGGGCAACGTTGGGTTGCTGCCCAGAACTCGGTTTTATCCCGGCAACCCACAGCCCGGCGACCATCAAACCCACCATCAAAGAATCGTTGTGCGCCCCGCCGACAAAGTTCACCAACACCAGCGGGTTCAGCACCCCGAACCAAGTGACCAGCGGCACATTCAGGTTGCGTTGTTTAGCGATACGCGGCAGGCAGTGCGCCAACAACGCCACCCCGACAAGTGCCGGAAGCCGCATCAGCCAAGCGGTCAACGCGGGGTGGAAGCGGCAGAGCACCACCAACCAGTAGTTGATTTCGATAGCGAACGGCCCATACGGCGCCCGCGTCCAGCGCCACACCCAAGCCACGTTGTCCGCGAACGCGCCCGGCAGAGTGCCCGGGCCCACATCGTATGGGTTGATGTCGTTGTGCCACAGCCAACCCTGCGCAGCGTAAGAATACGCATCCGTGCTGAACAGCGGCGCGGCAAACAGCAGCGGCAAACACCAGATGACCAGCAGTTTCGTAACCGTAAGGCCGGGGATAATCGTAGTTCCAACCGCTGAGCCCCCCGCGCTGGGGCTTTCGACATCGCGGGGGCGCAGCGCTAACCAAGCGGTAGCTAGCAGCAGTAAACCCACCATCAGCAGCGCGGTGCCAACGTACCTCGCTGGGGCGCCAGCGATGCCCAACGCCACCAGCCAGCGCTGTGGCGGCACCGAATCTGGCAGGTAGCCGGGCGAGAACGAACCCACCAACAAACACAGGCTCCCGACGAACCCTTGCCACACCGCCCGCTGGCGTAGCGCGTATAACGGGCTAACTAATGCGGTAGCTGGGTTTGGAATCGTCATCTTTTCAATCCTAGCGGGTGTTCTCAGCCGGGGGTCTCTAAGTCGGCGCGCAAATGAGTTCTTTTACTTGCCCCCCTCCCCCCTTATATCGCGTATCTCGCCCAATAGCATCGCCCACTAGCAGTTGAGCGTCAGAGGTAGCGGCAGCGCCAAAAGGATGGGGATGAGAGCAAAAAGTTAGCGTAGATACCTTTGCAGCACTCGCCAAAAGTCATTCTTCTGAAAAGCGGCAGCCATCGCCACCTTAGTGCGCACCGCAGCACTTACAGCACGGGCGTAAGTGTCCCCATAATTGCTATTCGGCGCAGGCTCAAAAACGTCACGATCGGCGTAATAGGTTCCGTAAGGGGTTTTCCATGAATAGTCAGGCATAATCACCAGCGGTAAAGTGGGCGAAAACACATCCCGACCGGTGAATATTCTCGAATCAAACTCCACCCCGAAAAGGTTGAGCAATGTGGGCAGAATGTCGAGTGAATACGTCGGGGCGCTCACCTCCACGCCCGGAGTAGCCGCATTGTAGATAATCCAAGTGTTGCGATAATACTCAAAAACTGGCTCTGGGGAATATCCAATCAGGTTTTCGTAGTAGTCACGGCTGTTATATTCGTTTTTCTCTAGCGAATACGGGCTGTGATCTGGCGCTAGCACAATCACAGTGTCATCCAACGCACCTTTCGCCTCCAGTTCAGCTAGCAGATACGTCAAAGCATCCTCTAACTCCAAATTTGCAGCCAGATACGCTTGCACCGTCCAGTGATACGGCAACCCTAACGCTTCCACTCGCTTCCGATTCTTGGCTGCTTGCGGATGATCCCAAGTGTAGAACGAGTGCCCAGAGACCGTAATGTAATAAGCGTTGAACGGCTCCTTATCAATATAGAGCGGTAGGCTCACCTGCATCATCTCTAAATCGGATTGCGGAAACGCCGTAGCGATACCTGTCTTCCCCGTGACGGGGTTAGGCAGATTTTCCATACCACTACCGAGAGCAACCCAGTTGCTGTAACCCAACACCGGATGAGTGAGATTCCTTTTATAGTAGCGCTCATTGTTGTTATGGAAACCATACGTGGTGTAGCCCAGCGAGCTAAGTCGATTGCCGATAGTGAAACCTAAATCTTTGCCAACCGATTGCCCCAGCGCACCCGCGCTGCCGGGGAACAACCCAGTCAACACCGACCATTCGCCAGTCGAGGTAGAGCCGCCCCAAGCTGGCTGATAAAAATCAGAGAAGTAAAACCCCTCATGAATCAGTTTGTAAAGCGTGGGGGTGAGTTCTTTAGACACCATATAGCCGCTAAAACTCTCCGCAGTTATCAAGATGAGATTCTTGCCCGCAAACAGCCCAGTGTATTCATTGCGAACTGATGGGGAACTCCCGGCGTAATAATCAGCTAACTGCTTGATGGTATCGCTGCTAGCCTCATCCGAAAGTTGCGCAAAATCGAATGGTAATACGTTGGGGCTACGGTCTATCGGGTCAGGCGTCTCGATAGGTGTACGAGGTATTTTAACGCTAATGCTCACGGGGGTGGTGTCAGATGGCGTACCAAACAAGGCATACTCTAAATCGAGTCGGGTGGCGGTAAGTAACCCAAATCTGGGCACTGCCGCATTAAACATAAACCCGCTGCCGTAATAGGTGGCATCCGGTATCAAGGAGCGCTGGTCAATGTTGATAGCAGCCACCGTTGCGCCATTTATTGCCAACATCGCCATCACCATCGCGAGCATTTGAGCAAAAGGGGGTCGCACATACGGCACCCGTCGCTCTAGCAGCAGATACGCTAGCGGGCATAGCGCATAGAGCGCGGCCAGAGGCGCTCCAGAGGCCACGATGCGCGCCACCCGCAAAGCGTAGGAGTCGGCGACACCTTCTGCGTTCTCCCCTAGGAAAAATGGGCTCATAAATACTCGAAATGACTGCCAAATCAACGCTTGGGTGATAAACCAGAGCGCGGGCATCACCAACAAAATCAATCCAATACGCCTGCTCCATTTCGCAGTCGTTGGAATGTTAGCGATCAGATAACAGCCGCCGCCGAAAACTAGTGAAAACGCGGCAACATACCCCCATTTGCTCCATAGCGCAGTGCCGGTGTTTATGGCAAGCACCGCTTCGTAATAAAGAAATGCGAGTGGAAAGAATAACAACCTAAGGATTGGCTGCGGGCCTATGCCCACTGTGGCATCAAAATCAACAGTTGCAACGCGAAACTTTGAATATTTTGATTCTGGGTGTTTAGCTGGGGGTTCAGAAAGTGCGCGCCTTGCTGAGCGCGCTGAAACTGGCCCGACTTCCGCTTTCACTTTTCTAAAACCTTAACGCACCGGATAAAACCTGCATTCACCAGATACGAATCCGGGCCGCGGGGTCTAGCCACATCCCGTCCCCCGGTTTCGTGCCGAAGGCTTCATGGAAAGCGGCAACGTTGCGTACTGTGACGTTGCAGCGGAACTCCTCTGGGGAGTGGGGGTCGGTGGCGACCCTTTCCGCGCGCGCCTCGGGGCGCATCTTGGTTTGCCACACCGCCGCCCAAGATAGGAATAGGCGCTGGGTGGGGGTGAAACCGTCAATCGTATCGGTGGGAGCCACCCCGCCGTTCGCAAGCAGCCACGCCTGATAGGCGATGCCCAAACCGCCCAAGTCACCGATGTTTTCACCCAGCGTGAGTTCGCCGTTTACGGACACCTCTGGGGCTTCGGCGGGGTGCAGTCCGGTGTACTGCGCCACCAACCCGGAGGTGAGTTTCTTAAACTCGGCGTGGTCAGTTTCACTCCACCAGTCGCGTAGGTTGCCGTCACCGTCAAACTCGCTGCCCTGGTCGTCGAAACCGTGCCCGATTTCGTGCCCGATAACCGCCCCGATGCCGCCGTAGTTGACGGCATCGTCGGCATCCGGGTTGAAGAACGGGGGTTGCAGGATGGCAGCAGGGAACACAATCTCGTTGCGCATCGGGTGATAGTAGGCGTTCACGGTCTGCGGGAACATGAACCACTCGTCCGGGTCCACCGGCTCTACCAACTGGTTGATGTGGAAATCGAAGTGGAACTCCTCAGCCGCCAGCACCGTATTCACCAAATCGCCGGGGATGACTTTGAGCGCGGAGTAATCACGCCACTTGTTGGGGTAGCCGATTTTGGGACGGAACCCAGCCAACTTTTTCAACGCCTCGCGTTTAGTGTCCTCCCCCATCCAGTTAAGCGCCGCGATGGAACTGCGATACGCCGCCAGCAGGTTCGCCACCAGTTCGTCCATACGAGCTTTCACCGCAGGCGGGAAGTGGCGCGCCACATACAGCTTGCCAATCGCCTCCCCCATCACCCGCTGCGCGAAACTCACGCCGCGCTTCCACCGCTCCCGGTTCACCGGCACGCCCTGTAGGGTGCGGCCATAGAAATCGAAGTTGGCCTCAGCAGTAGCGGTGTCCAAATACGGGGCGAGCGCATCAATGATGTTCCACCGCGCCCACGCTTTCCAAGTGGCAAGCGATACGTCGGAGAGCAGTGGGTCAATCTCGGGCAGGAACGTCCGGTTGGCGTTGATAATCTGCGGGAACTGTGCCGCGCGCAACCCTGCGCCCTCCAGAAACGCTTCCCAATCGAAGTGGGGCATGGTGGCCGTGAAATCTGCCCAAGTTTGCGGATAGTACATCTGCGTCACGTCGCGGCAACGTACCTTGTCCCAGTGGTGTTTAGCGATTGCGGTCTCTAAACCAAACACCGCCTGCGCGTTTGCGGCGGGGTTAGGGTCTGCAATACGCGCCAACATCCGCTCCAGATGTGCCAGATATTTGCTGCGGGTTTCGGCGTGCTCATCCAGCCGGTAGTACTCCTCGTCCGGCAACCCGATGCCATCCTGCCCGATGAACAGCACGTAGCGTTGGGGATCGCCGGGGTCAGCGTCCGTATCGAAATCGAACAACCCACCCAGCCCGTGCCGCAACGCCCACCCCAACCAGCGCGCGAAGTCACTCAAGCTCTCGATTGCCTCAACCCGCGCTAGTAGCGGAGCCAACGGCGCGACCCCCGCCGTATCTGCAGCCGCCTCGTCCATGAACGTATGAAACAGATTGGCGACCTTGCTCACCTCAGCGTCCGGGTCGCCAGCATCCGGTTCCAATGTGGTGATAATCTCGCGCACCGCCTGATCGGATTTTTCCCGCAGCAACTCGAACGCCCCAAACGCCCCCTTGTCCTCCGGAATCTCCGTATGCGCAAGCCACCCCCCGTTCACATGCCGAAACAAATCTTCGGTCGGCGCGGTGGTGGCATCAAAATCTTCCAAACGCAAAGCAGCAACAGACATGAGGAAGAGTCTACCTGCAGCGCTCTTTATGCGCCGCAGCCAGCCGCGTTATGCCGCATTACGCCGCATTTGCAACTGTTTTAGCGAGTGCGGCGTTTATGGCTTGGATGGTTTGGGCGGCGTCGCCGAAGCACATTTGGGCGTTGGGCGCGCTGAACAGCGGGTTGGGGACACCGGCGTAACCGGCACCGCGCCCGCGCTTGAACACCACTACGTTGCGAGCTTCCCAGACGTGCAGTACAGGCATCCCGGAGATGGGGGTGCCGGGCTGCATCGCCGCCGCGTTTACGGTGTCGTTGGCGCCAATTACCAGCACTACGTCGGTGGTGGGGAAGTCGCCGTTGATTTCGTCCATCTCAAATACGATGTCATACGGCACATGCGCTTCGGCCAGCAGGACATTCATGTGGCCTGGCATCCGCCCGGCTACCGGATGGATGCCGAAACGCACTTTGATGCCGAGGCCGCGCAGCCGTTTAGTTAGCTCCGCGACCGGGTGTTGCGCTTGGGCGACTGCCATGCCGTAACCGGGGGTGATGATGACGCTCCCGGCGGTGGTGAGTAGTTTGGCTACGCCCTCCGGGTTGATTTCGCGCGCTTCGCCGTCCGCACCGACCACCACAGAAGTGCCCGTAGCGCCCCCGAAGCCGCCCAATATCACCGCCAGGAACGAGCGGTTCATGCCGCGACACATCACATACGACAGAATCAGGCCGGATGAGCCCACCAGCGTGCCGGTAACAATCAGCACATCGGAGGCGAGCATGAAACCGGCGAACGCTGCCGCCAACCCGGAGTACGAGTTGAGGATTGATACCACCACCGGCATGTCCGCGCCGCCGATGGCGATTACCAGATGCACGCCGAACACCGCCATTAACGCGGAGGCTAGCAGCAACGCCAGCAGCGACTCGGAGCGCACAAACCACACCCCCAGCAGGACGCTGAGCAGCAGCAACCCAAGATTAATCCAGTTGCGCCCCGGCAGCAGCCTTTGCGCCGCCCACGATTTCTCGTTCAACTTCGCCCAAGCCACCACGGAACCGGTGAACGTCACCGTGCCGATTAACGTCCCCAGAAACACCTCTACCAGATGCGCCGCCGTCCCTCCGCTGTGCTCCAAAAACGAGTTGTAGCCCACGAAAGCCGAAGCCAAACCGCCAAAACTGTTGAGCAGCGCCACCATGCCCGGCATCCCGGTCATCTTTACGCTGAGCGCTCGGATTATCCCGATAAGCGCCCCGGCGGCGACCGCCCCGCCCAACAACCAATACGTGATGGGGCTGGGGTTGGCAGAAACCATACTGATAGCGGTGGCTCCGATGGCCAACATCATGCCCAGCACCCCAAATGCGGTGCCACGTTTGGCCGTATCGGGGCGATTGAGTCCAGCGATAGCCAGAATGAAAAGCAAGCTAGCGACGATACCCGCAGCGGTGACCAGTTGGGGAATATTCATAGCTCAGGCCCTCTTAAACATCGAAACCATCCGGTTGGTGACCACGAAGCCACCAACTACGTTGACAGTCGCTACCACTACGGCCAACACTGCCAAAATACGTATCGGCCACGACGGTGAGGCCAACTGGGTCATAGCTCCTACGATGATGATGCCGCTGATAGCGTTGCTGAGGCTCATCAGTGGGGTGTGCAGCGCCGAGGTGACGTTCCACACCACGTAGTAGCCCGCCACGGTGGCTAGCGCAAACACCGCAAGCGAGCCCAGTACGGGTGCCGGGGCGAACGAGAGCAGATACGTCAACCCGACCGATAACACCGCCACTATCGCCACGTCCAATAGCCAAGGTCTAGGCGGTTTGGCCGGGGGGGATTCCGGGGTTGGCGCTGGCGCTGGCGTGGGCACTGGGGATACGGCTGCGGACGGGGCGACCGACACCTGCACCGGCGGCGGCGGGAACGTGACCTCCCCTGCCTTCGTGATGGTGGCGGTACGTATGATGTCGTCGTCGAAATCTACCTGTAGTTGCCCGTCAGAGTGCGGGGTCATTAGTGCGACCAGATTGGCGACGTTGCGGGCGTATAACTGGCTCGACTGCCCCGCCAACCGGGAAGCCATATCGGTGTAGCCGATGATAGCCACCCCATTAGCGGTGACGTATGACACGCCGGGTTCGGTGAGTTCGCAGTTGCCGCCGCCCGTCGCCGCCAAATCCACAATCACGGAACCGGGCGCCATCGTGGCCACCATCTCAGCGGTGATTAGCTTAGGTGAGGGTTTGCCGGGGATAGCTGCGGTCGTGACCACTATGTCTGCCCACTTCACCTGCTCGGCGTACAGCATCGCGGCGCGGGCGTTGTAATCGGCGCTGGTCTCTTTGGCGTAGCCATCCGCGCTTACGCCCTGATCCCGCTCAGTGGTGGCGGCGGCTACGAACACCGCCCCCATGGACTCCACCTGTTCTGCTGTCTCGGGGCGAACATCGGTGGCGCGCACCACTGCCCCCAGATTTCCAGCCACGCCGATAGCCGCCAGCCCCGCCACCCCAGTGCCGACGATAAATACGTTGGCGGGGGGCACTTTGCCCGCTGCGGTCACCTGCCCGCCCAAGAAGCGCCCGAAAGCGTGCACCGCCTCCACCACCGCCCGATAGCCCGAGATGTTCGCCATCGACGACAGCGCATCCATCGACTGCGCGCGCGAAGTACGCGGAATCATATCCATACTGAGCGCCGTAATCCCCGCCGCAGCGCAGCGCGCCACAATCTCCGTATTAAACCGGGGATCCAAAAACCCAATCAGCGTAGCCTGCGGGCTGAGCAGCGCGAACTCCTCCGTATCGGGGGTTCCCACCCGCAGTACGATGTCCGCACCCCAAGCGTCCGCACGCGCCACAGTAGCGGCCCCCGCCGCCTGATACGCGGCATCCGTAAACCCAGCCTTAAGCCCTGCCCCCTGCTCCACCACCACGTCATACCCCAACCGCCGCAACTGCGCCACGCTTTTATCCGTGACCGCTACCCGATTCTCACCAAACGCAGTTTCGCAAGGAACGCCAACTCTCATCTGGGCATTCTTCCATGTTTACCCCCAGATAGGCCACTTACACGCGCCGCGTGGTCAAAAATACGCTAAAAAAATACGCTAAATACGTCACGCCACGCGGGTGGTGGCTTCGTCGCAGAGGCGGTGGAGTTCAGCGCGGGCGGGGGTATCGGGCAGCGCCGCTAGTTCGGTGCGGGCGGCGGCAGCCAGCGCGGCGATTTGGGCGCGGGCTTGGTCGATTACGGGGTGGGAGCGCAGTTGGGTTAATACGGCTGGGACTTCATCTGGGGCTAGGGTGCGCAGAATACGGGCGTATAGCTCCAAATCGGCGGGGTTGTCGGAGTCGCGCAGCAGCAACACGGGTAGGGTGGGGGGGCCAGCGCGCAGGTCAGTGCCGGGGTCTTTACCGGCCACATCGGAGATGATGTCGATGAGGTCATCGCGCAGTTGAAACACCACCCCAATCTGCTCGCCGAAGCGTCCCAACGCTGCCAACTGCGGCTCAGATAACCCGGCGATTAAGCCACCGAACAGTGCAGAGGTTTGGATGAGGGAAGCGGTTTTGTCAGTGACCACTTGGTAGTAGTGGGTCAGCGGGTTCTCGTTCGCGCCCGCGCCGCGTAGTTCTGCTATCTGACCCTGCACCAACTGGGCGAACGTGCGCGCCTGCAACGCGACAAACTGGGTGCCCAACCCGGCCACCACTGCGGAGGCTTGCGCGAACAGGAAATCTCCGGTCAGAATCGCCACAGTGTTACCGAAACGGGCGTTGGCGCTGGCCACCCCGCGCCTAAGCAGCGCTTCATCCATTACGTCGTCGTGATACAGGCTGGCCACATGGGTCAACTCCACCACCACCGCAGCATCCACTACCCGCCGCGCCTTTTCGGGGGATACGTTCAACTCGGCTGTCTCACCCAGCAGCGCCGCCAAAATCACTAACGTAGCCCGGAAACGCTTGCCGCCCGCTAACGTAATCTGGCTGGCCGCCTCGCTCAGGAACGGGGTATCGGCCTTAGCTGCCGCCGCTAAACGTAGTTCCACTTCATGCAACAGTTGAGAAACTACGGTCATTAGGCGCTCACTCATCGCAACAGTCCTGCCATATCCGCTATCAAGTAGCCCGCTTGGGTGGGGAACAACCCGAGATACACCGTAATTATCACGCAGAGCACTACCAGCACGCTCATGGGCTTCGAGTGCGGCACTGCTGGACAGGCCGTTAGCGGAGCTTTCAAGAACATGGCTTGCAGCACCCGGAAGTAAAAACCGGCGGTGACTAGTGTAAACGCTAAAGCAGCAAACACTGCCCAGGCCATGCCGTTACGCCACGCCAACACCAACACCAACAGTTTAGTGGTGAACCCTCCCGTGCCGGGCAGCCCGATGAGGGAGAGCAGCAACACCCCCATCGCTAGTGCTACGAACGGTTCCCGATACGCCAACCCGCGCCAACTGGCCAAGTCAGCATCCGGGCCGTCCGCGCCATGCACCCACAGCGTGAGCGCGAAAGTGCCCAAAGTTGCCGGCAGATACGCCACCAGATAAAACAGCAGCACGCTGACTGAGCCCAAATCGGACACCGATTCACCCGTATGCACCGTCGCAGCGGCAGCGATGGGGAGCAGCAGGAACCCGGCGTGCGCGATACCGGTGTACGCCAACCCGCGCTTGACGTCGTTTTGGGTCAACCCCGCCACCGCGCCGAACGCGATGCTCACCACCGCCGCTACCGTCAGCGGCAGTTGCCAACTCCACCGCAGCGCCCCTAACGGCACAAACAGCAGCCGGAGCAGCGCGTATGCGGCGGTAATCTTGCCGCAGGTGGCCAGATACGCCGTGATAGCGGTGGGGGCTCCGGTGTAAACGTCGGGCATCCAAGCGTGGAACGGGAACACCCCGAGCTTAAACAACAGCCCGGACGCGGTGAGCGCCGTCCCCAGATAGAGCAGGGTGTCATCGCTGTGGGGAGCGGCGATGGCGGTAGCGATGCTGGCGTAATCGAACGAACCCGCGAACCCGAACAGCAACGCCATGCCGTACAAGAACACCGCCGAAGCGCTCACCCCTAGTAGGAAGTATTTGAGTGCCGCTTCGTGGCTGAGGAGTCGGTTGCGCCTAGCCAAACCGACCAGCAGATACAGCGGCAACGACATCACCTCCAGCCCGACGAATGCGCTTATCAGATTGGAAGCGGCCACCAACACCATCATGCCGCTCAGCGAAAACAGGAACAGTGGGAATATCTCGGTCTGTTCCGCGCGCAGATTCTCGGCGGTGTTCTCCTCCGGTGACCCCGGCGGCACCGCAGCCTGAGCGGCGAACGCGGATATGCCACCGTTGCTGATACGCTCCGTAGCCACCACCAGCACGCCCGCAGCCCCCACCAGCAGCAGCACCCACGCCGCCAACGCTGGGTTATCGACCGCGATAGCCCCCACCGCGGCGATGGTGCGTGCATCGCCGTCCATCCAGTTCCGTATCGTAAACAGCAGCGCCGCCGCGATAGCAGCGCTGGTGAGCACCACCTGTACCACGAACCGCAACCGCCGTACCACCAGCGCCTCCGCGCCGATACCCATCACGGCTACGCCAAACACTACGATGACGGGCAGGAGCAGTTGATACTCAATAGTGGGTGCCATCTCACTTACCTCCCGCGTCAGCCGCATCAGCAGCCGCTATCGCCGCAGTGCCCAAGTCGGCTTCAGCTACGTATTCTCGCAACAACTCCGGCGCGCACCCAAACAGCAACGTCGCCGCCAACAGCACTCCGATAGCACCGCGCTGCAGCAGGCTCGCGTCTTTCAGAGGCGGGGCATCCGGGCTGGGTTGCCCGGTAAAAAGCCGCTGATAAGCGAGAGTTACGTATACGGCTCCCAGCAGGGTGCCGCCGATGGCCAGCAGGGTTAATACGCGGTGATGCTCCCAAGCTCCCACCAACACTTGCAGTTCGGCGGCGAAGTTCAAGAAGCCGGGCAGCGCTAAGGTGGCCAACCCGGAGATGAGGAACAGCCCCGCCAGCACCGGTAGGCGACGGCCTAGCCCGGCGAACTCTCCGATATGCGCAGTGCCGGTTGTGACCCAGATTACCGTTCCCACTAGCAGTAACGCCGCTACACTTACGGCGTGCGCGCTGAGATACATCGCCGCGCCGGTGAGGGTCTCGGGGGTGAGGGCGAAGATGCCGAACATGATAAACCCGGTGTGGGAGATGGACGTATAGACCCCAAACTGCAGCAGATGGCGCGAGCCTGCGGCGGCTATCCCGGCGTACCAGATGCTGATGAGCGCCAGCACCAGCACGGCGGGCGCAGCCCACGCGGCAGCCGCTGGGAACAACCCGACGGCGAAACGAATCATGCCGTAGCCGCCCAGCACGTCCACTACAGCGACTATTACCGTGGTGACCAGCGGATGTGCTTCTCTGGCCAACAACGGCAACCAAGAGTGAAACGGCACCAGCGGCCCTTTGATAGCGAACGCTAAAAAGAACAGCACAAACAGTAGCCGCCCCATGCCCTCCGGGATGGCTACGGTGCCAAGAGCGCTAAGCAAAGTGCTGGGGCGTCCCGTCGCAGAGGCGGCGGTTAGCATCCCGATGACGCCAGCCAGCAGCAGGAAACCGCTAGTCAACGTGAACGCTAGGAACCGTGCCGCCGCTAGGGTGCGTTTCGCTCCCCCCCAGCAGCCGACCAGCGCGTAGCAGGGAAGCAGCGCCATCTCGAACGCTATGCAGAACAGCACTAGGTCTGCGGCGAGCAGCGCGGCGCTGATGCAGGCTTCGGTGCATAGCACCAGCACCGTGAAAATCTCGGGGCGAACGTTGATACGCTCTGTAGCGGTAGCGGTAGCGGTAGCGGTTGGTTCCAGCCCGGAGCGTATCAGCAACACTGCGACCACCAATGCGGTTATGACTAGCAGCAACGACCCGGACAGCCCGTCGATGTTCAGCGCATACCACGCGCCAACGGAGCGCAGCCACAACACCTGTTCGCTCAAATCGTAGAACCGGGACAGCACCACCGCCGCGATAGCCAACGCCAAAGTGAGCCCGCTGGTCACTAAGCCGACGCGGCGATTATGAACACCGCGCAAAGGCAGCGCTACGACCGCCCCGAACAGCGGTATCGCAATCACCAATGTCAACCACGGAACAATCATCACACCCCCCTTACATCCAGACCCAGAACAACATGAGCGCCAACACCACTACCACCCCGATGCTGCACAGCAGTGCATATGTGCGCACACTGCCGTTTTGGAGCCGCAGCACCAACGCGGACACCCCATTCAGCCCCAGCCAAAGGCCGTCGGTGCCATCGGCATCGGCAGCGTCCGAATCCAGTCCGCGCTGCTCCAACCAAGTGACCCCACTGGTGAGCCTGACGCTCGGCGCGACGATGCCGCGCTCCATGATGATGTCGGCGTAAAGCCCCGGGGATGCGATGGCGGGCACCGGTTCCTCAAACCATGCTGGGGTCACTTTGCGATACCACACCACGGCAACGAGCACCCCAACGAGCATTACCCCGATAGCGGTGTAGCTGAGCCAGTCGAAGTGTAGCCAGTTGGTCGCAGGCGCGGTGACTGAGAACACCGGCGCTAGCCAGCTTTGCAGCCAGCCGTTGAGGGCTAGGCCGCCGACCAGCGCCAACAGCGACAGCACTACCAGTGGGAACGCCATGCTGGCGGGGGTGCGGCGTATCTCTACGTCCGCTGCGGTATTCGTATCTTCCGTATCGGCTGTATCGTCCGTATCATGCTTATCGCTCGTACTGTCCGTATCATACGTATCCTGCCAACGCGGTTTGCCAGCGAACAGCAGCAGCAACAATCGGGTCATATAGCAGGCGGTGAGCCCCACACCGAGGAGCGCGCATACGCCCAGCAGCGGTGAATCCGCCCAAGCGGCAGCGATGATGTGTTCTTTCGAGTAGAAGCCGGAGAGGAACGGCACCCCGATGATGGCTAAATAGCCGCAGGTGAACGCGGCAAACGTCCACGGCAACAGTTTCAACAACCCGCCCAACTTGCGTAGTTCATTGAAACCCACAGCCTCCGTGATAGCTCCGGCAGTTAGAAACAGGTCAGCCTTGAATACGCCGTGAGTGAGCAGATGGAATACGGCGAACACCGCGCCCACCGGGCCTAACCCGGCGGCCAACATCAGATAGCCCACTTGACTCATGGTGGAACCGGCCAGCACCCGTTTCAGATTCCGCTCTGTCATCGCAATCCACGCGCCCAGAAACAGCGTGAGCACCCCGATGAGCACCACGACTACCCGGACAGTGGGTGCCAGTTCGTACACCGGCACGCTGCGCAGCATCAGATAAACCCCGGCGGTCACCATCGTGGCGGCGTGAATCAGCGCCGACACCGGCGTGGGGCCCTCCATCGCATCCAGCAGCCACGATTGCAACGGCACCTGCGCGGACTTGCCGCAGGCCGCCAGCAACAGCGCCACCCCCACGATGCCAGCCCACGGGCCTCCGGCTTCCTGCAACGCTGCCGGTACAGCGCTGAAACGCAGCGTACCCGCCTGAGTGAACAGCACCGCGATGGCGGTGAGCAGCCCCAAATCGGCCACCCGGTTCATCAGGAACGCCTTTTTAGCCGCCAAAGCTGCCGCGTTTCGTTCCTGCCAAAAACCAATCAACAGATACGATGCCAGCCCGACACCCTCCCAGCCGAGAAACAGCAGCCCGTAGTTGTCCGCCAGCACTAACAGCAGCATCGCCGCGATGAATAGGTTGATATAGCCGAAGCAGCGCCGCCGTCCGGCATCGTGCGCCAGATAGCCCACGGTGTATACGGCGACCAACATCCCCACCCCAGTGACCAACAGCAGAAACAGAATGGAGAGTTGGTCAACCAGCAGCGACACGCCCACTTTTACCGTACCGAGGCTGAGCCAGGTGTAGAGCGTGGACGTGAAAGGTTCCGGTGCGGACAGCATGAGGCAAAACAGCAGTATGGAGTAGCAGAACGGCACCGCGATACCGGCCACCCCTAACCAGTGCCCCCAACTATCGCTCAGCGCGCCAGCGCTCAATAATACGGCTGCGACTAGCAACGGGAGCGCGATGACTAGCCAGCTCGCCCCCGCCCAGCGGGTGAATCCGGATTCCAGCAACAACATGTTCATCCCCATCAGTGTCGTAACCTCCGGGCATCATCGAGGGACAAACTGGCCTTGGAGCGAAAGATGGTGATGATGATAGCCAGCCCCACCACCACTTCAGCCGCCGCCACCACCATAGTGAAGAACGCCGCCACTTGCCCATCCAATACGGAGTGAACCTTGGAGAACGTCACCAGCGCCAGATTGGCGGCGTTCAGCATCACCTCAACAGACATGAACACCACTAGCGCGTTGCGGCGCAGTAGCACCCCGCTCAAACCGACACAGAACAGCACCGCCGAAACTATGAGATAGGCGTTGGGACTCATCGCGTACCTCCCGGTGAATCTGGGTTGAGGTTGGGGTTGGGGTTGGGTGTGGTTTGGGTTGGGGTGGGGGTGGGTGGGAGGGTAAGAGGTGGCGGGGGTGGGAAAGTGGGAGTGGAGGTGGATGAGAACGGAGGGGTGTAAGTAGGGGTGGGAGTGGAGTTAGGGGTGGGGAGTTTTCCAGCGATTTCGGCGGCGGCTTCGGCCACTAGGTCGGGCAGGGCGGGGGCATCGGTGACTACGACACCGCGTTGTAGCAGGGTGGGAGAGATGGAATCGGGAGCGACGTCGCCGTCGGGGAGTAACGCCGGGTAGGCGATGGCGTTGCCGCGGGCGTATACCCCCGGCCCAGCGATGGGGGCGGGGCTGATACCTAAATCAGCGTAGAGCTTCATCCGCTCGGCGGCCAGTTCGCGCTGCCCCGTTTTTGCGCCGTGTTTCTCGGGGTGCGCAAGCACCATCGCCGCCAACGCTGCGGTAAGCACCAGCGCGGAAGCGGCCTCGAACGCGAACACGTATTTGGTGAAAATCAGCATCGCTAACCCCTGCGCGTTACCGCCGTAATGCTCATTGCTCGCGGTCAAATCGCCGGGGCTCTCGATGAGCGCCCCCGCTATCGCCGTCAGCAGCAGCACCAGCAACGCCCCGATAGCGATACCGCTGGCGACCCGCTGCCCCCGGATGGTTTCACCCAGCGACTCGCTCGTATCAATACCGATGAGCATCATGGTGAACAGGAACAACATCACGATAGAGCCGGTGTACACCAGAATCTGCGCCACGAACAGGAATGGGGCATCCAGCGTGGCGTACAGCAGCCCCAGCCCCACCATCAGGGCGCACAGACAGATAGCGGAGTGCACCACTTTGCGCGCCACCACAGTGCCCAACGCCGCAGTGACCGCCAACACCGCAGCCACCCAGAAGATAATCGTGCTAAACATCACACACCCCCCTTTGGTGGTGGAGTTGTCCACGGTGCCGGAGCTTAAGGATGGGGGTTGAGGTTTCGCGGGGTGGGTTCCTGGATGCTGCGACTACGCGCAGCATGACGGGGTGGGGGGTATGCATCGTATCTAAATGGTTATTGACTACCTCAAACATTATTTACCACCTCGCTTGCGGGAGGTTTTGGTGCGCGCGGTGGTGGGCGGCACTCGGGGGATGTCCAAGCTGGGGATACGTTTATCTGGCTCACCCGTGGGCGGCAACCCCGCG
>JAITED010000050.1 GCA_031282235.1 Propionibacteriaceae bacterium
GCGTGTAATTGATGAGATAGCAATAGCTGATGACATGCGCTCTCGGTGGAGGCGATACCAGAAAGACTATTCCTACGCTGCTGAAATTAGTTTCGTCGATACGATAAACGCTTTACGTACGCTTGTTGACTGGAGTGAGTCGGACGCCGATTGTTGCTGAGTTCCCGGCTGGTTAGGGGTTTAGGGTGATTATTACTTGGGTTTTGGGGGTGTCGGGAGGGGCGTCGGCGGAGTGCATCCAGCGGCCGTAGTCCCAGGGGTCGTAGAGCCAGAGGCGGTCGGCTATCTGTACGCTGGCTACGCCATCGGTGCCGATACGGGTGATGGCTAGTTGGCCGATAGCCCAAGCCGCTAGAGAGTCGGGGGCGGTGATGGTGAGTTGGTTACCGGTGGTGATGATGGGGAGTTCAGCGCCGTATAGGGTTTGGAGGAACGCGGTGAGTTTGGCTGCGTTGCCGGGTACGAGTTCCGGGGTGCGGCAGGTGATGGTCTCCTCTGACCAGCCGGTGAGGGTGCTAGCCCACACCCGTCCTTTCCATTCATGTTTACGATACGCATCGGGGTACGCGGAGCGCTGTACGGCTTGCGCAGTCTCGGTGATGTCGGCTTCCTCCCAGTTCGCTACCCGTACCAGCGCGTCATAGAACTTCCCGGCGGCGTACCAAGGGTTCATAATCTGTTCGGGAGTGCCCCACCCCTGACTGGGGCGCTGCTGAAAGAGTCCAAGCGAGTCCAAATCGCCGTAATCAAGGTTGCGCAGCGCGGATTCCTGCCACGCAGTCACCAACGCGATGCTGGCGGCGCGCGGCGGCAACCCCCGCCTGATGGATTCGCCCACGATGATTGATACATTCTCGGCCTGCTCTAAGTCGATAGCCACCCAATGCTCCTCCATATCGACCACGCACCCAGCGGACTTCGTCAACCGGTCTTGGGGCAGGAAACTACCGGGGGAATCGGGGGAGAGTTGCAGCAGCGCCCAGCCCAGAAACGCTACAGTTGCGAGCAGTATAGTGCTGAGCAGCCCTAACAGAAATACGGTGAACGCGCTGAAAGTGCGACGCGGCTTCGGAGTTCCGGCAGCGTCCACCTCGGCGTATTTCGCGCTCAAGCTGCGGTTCCGCTCTGGTGCAGGACAGCGGAGAGGGTGAGCGTCTGGCCAGCCCGGGGGAGCGCTTTGACAACGCCGTTTGTTGAGTTGCGCAGGAACAGCAGGTCGGGGGCGCCGGATAGGGCACGCGCCGCGACCACCCGCCCATCCGGCAGGCTAACCTTGGTGCCCGCAGTGAGATACAACCCGGCTTCCAGCACACAGTTATCACCCAACGAGATGCCGAGTCCAGAGTTGGCCCCCAACAGGCAACCTTTGCCGACAGTTATCTGCTCTTTACCGCCGCCGGAGAGCGTCCCCATAATGGACGCGCCGCCGCCGATATCGCTACCGTCGCCAACAACGACGCCTTGACTGATGCGGCCCTCCACCATCGCGCGCCCCAAAGTGCCAGCGTTATAGTTGACAAACCCCTCGTGCATCACGGTGGTGCCCTCCGCGAGATGAGCGCCGAGCCGTATCCGATTAGCATCAGCAATACGCACTCCACTAGGCACTACGTAATCCACCATCCGGGGGAAGCGGTCTACGCTGTAGGTGTCGGGCTGGCTGCCGTATGCCGTGAGGGAGGCGCGAATGGCGGGGAAGTCGCTGGGCAGGCAAGGCCCGGCGCACGTCCACATCACTATCGGCAACACCTCAAAGATGCCATCTAAATTGATGGTACGGGGGCGCGCCAGCCGGTGCGAGAGCAGGTGCAGCCGCAAGAAAGCATCCGGCACCCCAGTGGGCGGCGCGTCGAGGTCTATACGTGTGAGCACAACTTCGGTGGTGACGTGGCGAATCTCATCCGCGCCCGCAACCAGCGTGGCGGGCGCAGGCTCGGCGTCGTATTCCCCCAACTGTGGCTTAGGGAACCACGTATCCAATATGACACCGCTCTCGTGGCGCGATGCCAATCCCCAACCCCAAGCGGAACGTATTGACATGCCCTTTAGCATATCGGCTGCAACGCCCAAAAAGCTCACAGGGGTTAAGTGTTCCGGTAGGCTCATGCACATGGCATTACCTGTGGGAGATTTAGCGGAACTGTTTGCGGCGATTGTGGACATCGCTTCCGTGAGTGGCGATGAGCGGCAGTTGGCCGATGCGGTGGAGGATACGTTACGCGGCGCTGCGCATCTGGGCGTAATCCGCGACGGCGACACCATCATCGCGCGCACGGATTTGGGGCGGCCTAGCCGGGTGGTGATTGCGGGGCATCTGGATACCGTGCCGATTGCTGACAACCTGCCCAGTCACTGGGAAACCGGGGCGAACGGGGCAGAGTTATACGGGCGCGGCACCACCGACATGAAAGGTGGCATCGCGGTGATGCTGCGCGCCGCGCTCGCGCTCACCAACCCCGTGAGCGACATCACTTGGGTGTTTTACGACCAAGAGGAAGTCTCATACGAGCGCAACGGGCTGGGGCGGGTGATGGCTCGGTATCCCGATTTGATACGGGGCGATTTTGCG
>JAITED010000103.1 GCA_031282235.1 Propionibacteriaceae bacterium
AATGGTGCAGACCAGTTTGTTATCGGTGATTGTGCATTTACCACGGTCATAGATGAGTTCCGATGTTGGCGTGAACCCGGCGGGCAGGGCATCCTCCAACACCACATTTTGGGCATCGGATGGGCCTAAATTCTCGACGGTCAACTGATAGGTCACCTGTCCACCGGCGTATGAGCTAGCGGTGGCGGTTTTCATGACTTCCAAGTCGGCTTTGGCTTCCGCAACCGTTATATCGGTGGTGGTGTTGTTGTCTGGCTCGGGGTCTACCGTAGGAGAGGATACAGTGGCTACGTTTTTTATGACGGTGCCCACCGTCACGCTGGGCACTATATACGCTTTCACCTCAACCACAGCGGTGGTGCCAGCGGGCAAGGTCTTGATGCTGCACTGCACCCCGGAGGCGGTGAGAGTGGGGCAGGTAAGTCCGGTGGTTGTCGGATTCGCCTCAAAGATGACTAAAGATTTCGGGTCGGTCACTGTGTCGGTGATAACGACATCGGTGGCATCAGATGGGCCGTGGTTCTCGGCGGTTATGGTGTAAGTGATGGTTGATCCGGCAGGACCCGACGAAGGGTTAGGGGTTTTTTCCACGGTGAGATCAGATGCCGCAGTCATGGGGACGTTCGCTACGGCGGTGTTGTTGGACGTATTGGGGTCGAACGAGGCAGTGGTGACGGTGGCTATGTTGTTGATAGTGCTGTCGGTGGAGGAGGAGAGCGGGTGCCCGGTGATAGTGATGGTCACAGTAGCGTTATTCGCCAAGTTGCCGAGGTTACAGGTGAACGGGTGCCCGCCGTTAGTGATGCTGCAGTTGGCACCGTTGGAGGCCGTGACCGCAGTGGCGACATAGTTAGTAGGGAATTGGTCGGTGACTACCACGTTAGTGGCAGTGTTCGGCCCGAGGTTACGGACGGTTAGCGTGGTGGTGCCCTCTTTGCCAGCATAGGTGGGGGAGGGGGTCATCGCTTTAGCGATGGATACATCCGCTAACAGCGTCACTGGGGTATAAACCGGCGCGGTGTCATAGACCGCAGAAACCCCGGTGGTTCCGGTGGCGTAATCCAAATGGGCGAGGTTCATCAGAGTGGTGCCGCCCGCACTGGCATCAATAGTTGCCTGGAACTGGTAATACGTAATATCGCCCACGTTTAACCGGCCACCAGCGGTAGCGCTCGCACCACTGCCCAAACGCACCCGGATAGTGCGGGTCTGCTCATCGTATTCGCCCAAATCGTCACCGGCAGCGTCGGTCAGTGGCAGTTGGTTGGCTTGCGTGGGGCCGGACATCAGCACCAGCGAGCCTTTAACGTAGGTTAAGCCTGCGGGGAGTGGGTCGCTGGAGATGGTGCGGATGGAGGGGTCTTGGCCGGTGTTGGTGTAGGTGAGGGTGTAGCTGAGGGTATCGCCCGGTTTAGCCACTCCAGAACCAGCGGTCAGGTTAGCCACCGATTTACCAGAAGCGGAGAAGTCGGGGGCGTATAGGTTGATGGCCAGCGCTAACACACCGGGGAAGTAAGCATCACCGGCAGAACTGAATGTGAACGTGGCGCTGGTGGCACCGTTAGGAATCGCACCGGAGATACCCAAGTTTTTGATATCAAAACCCAACATGTTGGGATAATTCGGGTTCCGGCTGGTGACAATCTGGCCAGCGCGGGTGTTAGTGGAGTTGAAGAAGTTGGAGCCGGGGGAGACGTCGGTCGCCAACTGGGTGTTGTTCAGTTGGGTGTAATCACCGGTTTGAGCGAAGTCGCCTTCGTAAGCCACCATCGAAAGTTGCGCATCCACAGCGCCCGCCAACGGAGCCTTGAAACCACTCACCGTGACCTTCTGAACAGCAGCGGAGCTGACAGCGGTGAACCCTTGAAACACCGTGAGGTTGCGCAACGGCAACCCCGGCGCGGTATAAACGAGCGTCAGCGCCCATCCGGCGTAACGATCCGCACCAGTGCCAGCCTGCACATTAGCACCCCAATAAGTACCGTTACCCGCAGTCTGCACCCGAGAAGTCACATCAATAAAACTCTGATACGCACTATTCGACCCAGTGTTCACCGCCAACAGCGTCCCCGTCAGGTTCTCATAACTGCTAGCCCCTGGCACCTTGAACTTGACCGTATTCGCCGTTGCTTGGTTGGCATGATCCGTGTTACCACCGGCAGTGCCAGCGGTCAACCGTGCCCCCCAATACAGCCCGGCGAACAGCACCTGCGCCCCATCCGGCAGGTTGAGGTCAGATGAGGACGAGTTGAACGTAGCCGCATCCGTATCCACATCCAACATGCTCATATTGAAATAGTTATTGTCAAACGCTGCACCATTTTTAGCGCCAGTGCAGTTGTTCAACCGGTCAGCGCAAGTGAGCAACGTATTGCCGATAGAGAGCACCGCACCGTTAGCGTTAGTGGTGAACTGCACCGCAAACGGCGCACTGGTCGCAGCCAACGTCTGCCCGGTGGTGAAAACCGTTGCTGCCACCGCAAGCACCACGGTGAGTAAAACAGTTAGGGTTCGCTTAGCAGCGGTGACACGACACATTTTTCGTCCTCGTCAATAGGCACTACAAAATGCCGAGGACAAAATGCCCCCCGCCCTTGTCATTATACGTGGTTACCCCCCCGGCGGGGGTATGTACTAAAACTTGAGACCGTCTGAAAACCAGCTAACGACGCATCGCCCGCTACAGTTAAGGCATGGGTTCAGCGAAACTGCTTTTGGTGGACGGTTATTCAATGGCATTTCGGGCGTTCTACGGAGTGCCAGTTGACAACTTCGCCACCAACTCGGGGCAGCCCACCAACGCGGTTTACGGCTTTTTCTCCATGCTGTTGCAGGTTCTCAAAACGCATCGCCCGACACATGTGGGGGTGGCGTGGGATGCGTCGCGCGCAAGTTTCCGTACCACTGCTTATCAGGAGTACAAAGCTACCCGTGGCGATACGCCGCCGCAGTTTTTGGGGCAGCCGGAGCTGATACGCGAGATTCTGGATGCCGCGAACATCACCCATCTGGAGAAAGCGGATTACGAAGCTGACGACATCATCGCTACGCTGGCGGCGCGCGGTGCGGCGCAGGGCATGGAGGTGCTGATTTACTCCGGCGACCGCGATTTGATTCAGATGATTACCGAACACGTCAAACTGCTGTGGCCGGGTCGGGGCGTGGGAGGGCCGCAGGTGCTGGGGCCTAAAGAGGTGCTGGCGAAGTACGATGTGCCGCCGGAGCGCTACCCCGAGTTGGCGGCGCTAGTGGGGGAGACGAGCGATAATCTGCCTGGGGTGCCAGGTGTGGGGCCAAAGACGGCGGCGAAGTGGATTAACAGTTTCGATGGGTTGGATAACCTGCTCGCCCACACCGCAGAGGTGCCGGGAAAAGTGGGGGTGAGTCTGCGCGAACATCTGGATGATGTACGGCGCAACCGGCGCTTAAATGCCTTGGTGACTACGTTGGATTTGCCCTGTGACCCGAGCGAACTGGCGCTGAAACCCGCTGATGCCGTGGCCATAAATCGGGTGTTTGATGCGTTGCAGATTCGGCATCTGCGCTACGAACTGTTGTCGGTGTTGGGAGCGGATTTATCGAACGCCCCCACCGAAGCCGTAGCGGCTCCGGCGCGTATCACCGGGGTGCTGAACGGGGGAGAGCTAGCCGACTGGTTAGCTAAGAGAACTGGCACCCCGGTTGGTCTCGATTTTCGCGTTATCTGGGCATACGGCGGGGGCGACATTGACTCCATCGCGTTCGCTGATGCCACCGAGGCGGCGTGGGTTAAAGTGCTCAACCTCAGTCTCGCTGACGATGCCGCGCTGGGCGATTGGTTGGCTGACGAGGCTGCGCCAAAGGTGCTACATGGCGCGAAAAAGCCGCTGTTGGCGTGTTGGCAGCGGGGTTGGGATCTGCGAGGCATAGCGGACGACACCGAACTTTCGGCGTATTTATTGCGCCCTGACCAGCGGGTATACAGTCTGGATTCGCTCAGCCAACAGTTTTTGGGGCGCCCTCTCACTCCTGAGTTTAAGGAACCGGAGACGGCACAGGGAACGCTAGATTTCGGAGAAGTGGACATCGCTGAACCCAATGAAGCGATGGCGCGCGCCGGAGTTACGCGTGACCTAGCCGCAGTGTTTGATACGGAGTTAGCCCAAGTTGACGAGCGGGAACTGCTTACGGATATTGAGTTGCCGCTCACTCGGATTCTCGCCAAAATGGAGGCCGTTGGCATCTGTGTCGATGTCGATTTGATGACCAGGTTGCGCGCCGACGTGAATGAGCGCGCGGTGACAGCGGAGCGCGCGGCGTATGACGTAATCGGTAAGCAGGTAAATCTGGGCAGTCCGAAGCAGTTGCAGACGTTGCTGTTTGACGAACTCCAGATGCCGAAAACGAAGAAAATTAAGACTGGTTACACCACCGATGCGGAGGCGCTGGCAGACCTGTATGCGAAAACTAGCCATCCCTTTTTGGCGCATCTGTTGCAGCACCGCGATGCGATAAAACTTAGGCAGATGATTGATACGCTGCTAGCTGCGGTTGCTGACGATACGCGAATTCATACCACATTTCAGCAGACCGTGGCCGGTACTGGCAGGCTCTCCAGCGCCGACCCGAACCTGCAAAACATCCCGATTCGCACTGAGGAGGGGCGTCGAATACGCGAAGCGTTTGTGATGGGCGCGGGTTACGATGGGCTGCTCAGCGTCGATTACTCCCAGATTGAGATGCGGGTGATGGCGGACGCTTCTGGGGATGAGCAACTCATCGAGGCGTTCAGAAGCGGTGTCGATTTCCACACCGTCACCGCCTCTCGGGTGTTCGGCATCCCTGCCGCTGAGGTTACGCCCGCCCAGCGTTCATCGGTGAAACAGATGAACTACGGGTTGGCGTATGGGCTGTCGGCGTATGGGTTGTCGAATCGGCTGGGGGTGTCCGTGGGGCAGGCGCGTGCGCTGATGGACGACTACTTCGCCACTTTTGCCGGGGTACGCGATTATCTTAGGGGGGTGGTGGATGAGGCGCGCAGCGTCGGCTACACCCAAACCCGCTTTGGCCGCCGCCGCTACCTCCCCGACCTCAACTCTCCGAGCTATCAACTGCGTGAGATGGCCGAGCGCGCCGCGCTGAACGCTCCCATTCAGGGCACCGCCGCCGACATCATCAAGGTAGCCATGATTAAAGTGGACGCGGCGCTCACTGCCGCCGGGTTGAGCTCCCGAATGCTGCTCCAAATCCACGACGAACTCCTATTCGAAGTGGCCTTAGGCGAGCGGGAACGCTTACAAACCGTAGTGAGCGAGGTAATGCGCAACGCCACAACACTCAGCGTCCCGCTAGAAGTATCCGTAGGCTTCGGC